>CAZAQL010000014.1:0-32494 GCA_964487295.1 uncultured bacterium
TCTGAGCGTGTCCTTCGTGACGCGGATGCCCATCGAGGTCAGCTCGTGACGACGCTTCGTCACCGGGTTCCAGACGAGGATGTCGCCGTTGAGGCCATGCATCATGTCGCCGTTCTTCTCGACCGTCGGCGTGACCCAGTCGTCGTAGTCGGCCGCGCGCATCTCGTGCGGATAGCCGTCCTTGAGAACCCAGCCGATGCCGATGATGAAGACCGCCGGGTGCTCCATGATGAGCTTCGTTTCGCGCTGCTTGCGCGGGAGGTCCGGATACATCTCGAGGATCTCCTCGGCGTGGAAGAACTCGAGTTCCTCGGGGATGTCCGGGTAGTTGCCTCTGAGCTCAGGGAACATCTCCTGAGCGTGCTGGCCGGCGCCGTAGATGACCTTCCAGATCCTCTTGACCGTGTCCTTCAGGTAGTCGAGGTTCCGGTCCTTCTCGGTGATGACCTTCTCCCAGTCCCACTGGTCGACGTAGGAACTGTGGTCGTGGTCCAGGAAGTAGTCCTTGCGCACCGCACGCATGTCGGTGTTGATGCCCTGACCCACCTCGCAGTCGAACTGAGCGAGCGCCATCCGCTTCCACTTCGTCGCCGCCTGGACGACCTGCGCGTCGATCTTCTGCGGGAGGCCGAGACCGCACTGGAAATCGATCGGGGTGCGTGATCCGTCGCGGTCGAGGTAGTCGTTGACGCCGCTGTCCTTCGCGACGATGAGCGGGACCTGGACCATCTGGAGGTTCAGCGCCTCGGCCATGCCGTCCTCGATGTACCGCTTGATCTCGTAGAGGGCCTCCATCCTCTTGAGCGGAGGAAGCACCGGCTCGTAGTCGCTCGGCAGGATCTTCGCGACCTCTTCGTACGTACTGATGCCCGGACCCGCGAGGTCGGCCTTCTTGTCCATGTTCGCCATTGACGCTCTCCCGTTCTGCTGCAGGGTTGCTGTACCCGACGCGCCGTGGGCGCGCCTTCCATACCTGTCCGTGAGACATCCAAACCCGACGAGGATATCATCCCCGCCGGACGCGCGGCAAGGCGCATTCGTGTTCGCGCAGGTCGGCGCTCAGACGCTCGCCGGTCCGCCGCCCGGAGCGCCGCCGAGGGGAGCCTGGAGCTCGGGGGGCTTGGGGCCCGACGCGCGATGGGGCGGAGCCGTCAGGCGCCGCCCCGCACGGTGCCCCCTGTCGGGGGCGCTCAGGGAGTCGCAACGATGTTCTTCTCGCTCCCGTTGCGCTTCGCGTACTCCTCGATGACGCCGGCGAGCCGCTTGATGCCCTCGACGATCTCATCCTTCGTCGGGAAGGAGAAGTTGAGACGCATCGTGTTCGTCTGAGTTCCCATGCAGTCGAACGCCGACCCGATGACGAACGCGACATTGTGCTCGATGGCGTTGTAGAACAGCTCATCGGCGTTCATGGACTCCGGCAGCGTCACCCACAGGAACAGTCCGCCCTCGGGGCGTGTCCAGCTCAGCCCCTCGATCTTCGGCATGTGTTCGTCGAGCGCCCCGAGCATCACGGCGCGCTTCTCGGAGTAGATGCCCTTGACGTTCTCGATCACCTTCGGAAGCAGTCCGCGCGACATGAACTCGGCGACGATCGCCTGTGTGAAGGCGGGCGTGCAGAGATCGGTCGCCTGCTTCGCGATGACGAGCTTCTGGACGACGGCCTCGTCCCCGATGACCCATCCGAGCCTCATGCCCGGGAAGAGGATCTTCGAGAAGGTGTGGAGTCCGACGACCTGCCCCGAGCCGTCAAGCGAGTAGATCGTCTTGACCGGCTCGCCGGCGTACCTGAGCTCTCGATAGGGGCTGTCCTCGACGATAAGCACGTCGTATCGCCTGGCGAGCTCGATGAGTTCACGCCGGCGGTTCTCGGCCATCGTCAGTCCGGCCGGGTTCTGGAAGTCCGGAACGACGTAGATGAACTTCGGACGCTGACCCGCGTCGTGCAGTTTCTTGAGTTCCAACTCCAGGAGGTCCATCTGCATCCCGCCCTCGTCGAGCGGTACGCCGATCATGTTCGCACCGTAGTTGTTGAACGCTGAGAGCCCGCCGACATACGTCGGCCGACCGACGATGACCGGGTCACCGATGTCGATGAAGCACTTGCCGACCAGGTCGAGCGCCTGCTGAGACGCGACGGTCACGAGGATGTTGTCCGGGGTCAGCTTCACGCCGTTCTCGCGTTCGTGGTACGCGATCAGCTCGTCCTTGAGCTTCGGATCCCCCTCCGTCGGGCTGTACTGCAGCGCCGTCTTCCCCTCACGCGTGAGCACCACATCGACGATCTCGCGGACATCATCGATCGGGAAGGCGTTCGGGTCCGGCAGCCCGCCGGCGAACGAGATGATCTCCGGCTTGCGCGTGAGCTTGAGAAGCTCCCGGATGACCGACTTCTTCATCCGCTTCGCGTTGGTCGAGAACAGTCCTTCGAGGTCATTGACCATGTCGCCTCCCTGGGAACAGCGTGCGGTGTGAAGCGGAGCCGGCGACCCCTCGCCGACGCCTAAGGGCCAACATCAGAGCGTATCGTCGGCAACTGGGAGTGTCAAGCGTACGTTGCTCCCTTCCCGTGGGCAGTTTTTCGCCGGACCATTTGACTTGACCGCATTTCTGTATCATGCTAGGTTTCCGTGAAGGACTGTTCGTGGTATTATGAAGCATGCTCGTTGCAACTCTAAGACACTCTGTAAGATGCCGCCCCTCGAATCACCGTATCGCATCGCGCGAGGGCGCCCCCCCGGGAATCTGAGAGAAAGGGATGGCCCCCATGCTGACGAAGAAGGAACTCGGCCGCCGGTTGCGCGTGGCCCGGTTTGAGAAGGGACTGACTCTCAAGGACGTCGCCCGACTGTCGGGGATGTCCGCGACACACATCTCCGAGGTCGAGCGCGGGAAGACCTCCCCGACCATCGGAGCGCTCCAGCGCATCACGAAGGCGCTCGAGGAGAACCCGGCGCACTTCGTGCGCGAGGAGGACCTCCCGACGGTCGTGTTCACGCGGGCCAGCGACGGGATGACGCGGTACAACACCGATGCCACGGGACGACCGGGGCAGTTCGACGTCCTCAGCGGGGGGCTGCCCGGCGGCTGTGTGCAGGTGCTCCGACGCTCGCTGCCTCCCGGCACGCTCGTCGAGGTGCCGCCGCGCGTCGGCGAGATGGTCATCGTCTGCACGGGCGGCGCGGCGCGAGTCACGTTCGGCGAGGAGCAGTACGTCGTGCGCGAGGGCGACACGATCCAGTTCCGGATGGACGAGGGACACAGGATGGAGACGCTCGGCGACGAGCCGGCATCCGGCTACGCGTTCTTCGCCTCTCCCTTTCTCTTCACGAGCTAGGGTGACCCGCGGGCCGGAGCCGATCAGCCGGCCGCCGAGCAGAACGGGTCTTCTCAGGAGGAGCCGCACATATGCTGACGAAGGAAGAGCTCGGACGAAGGCTCAGGATGGCCCGGTTCGAGAAGGGACTGACGCTCAAGGAGGTCGCCGCCCGCTGCGGCATGTCGGCGACCCACATCTCGGAGGTCGAGCGGGGCAAGACCTCCCCCACCATCGGCGCGCTTGAGAGAATCGCGGACGCGCTCGAGGAGAACCCGGCGAGCTTCGTCCGTGAGGAGTCGTTCCCGCGCGTCCGTTTCACACCCGCGACCGCGACCGACGAGAATTTCGCGGCCGACGCGTTCGGCCAGCTCACACACTACTCGGTTCTCACCCCGGGCCTGCCGGACGGCATGATGCAGGTCTTCGAGCGCCGCATGCCGGCCGGGATGCGCTCGGCAGGAGCGCCGCGCATCGGAGAGTTGGTCATCGTCTGCCTCTCGGGGATGCTGCGCGTCACGGTCGGAACGGCGAGCACCGTCATCCGCGAGGGTGACACCATCCAGTTCCGCATGGATGACGGTTACGAGATCGAGGTCGTCGGCGACGAGGAGCATCACGGCATTGCGGCGTTCGCCGCGCCGGTACTGATCCCCACATAGGCCACGCTCGACGTGGAGGAGTCCGCAAGATGCCCACGAAGAAGGAAGTTGGACACAGGGTCCGGCTGGCGCGGTTTCGCCGCGACCTGACGCTCAAGGAGGTCGCGGCCCGCTCCGGGATGTCGGCCACGCACATCTCCGAGATCGAGCGCGGGAAGACCTCTCCGACCATTGGAGCGCTCGAGAAGATCGCCGGGGCGCTCGAGGAGAGGCCCGCGCACTTCGTTGAGGAGCAGGCGCGCTCCCTGGCGGTGCTCACCACCCGCAAGGAGCGTCCGAAGGCCTTCGCCTGTGATGCCGACGACCGCATCATCGAGGCCGAGTATCTCACGCAGAACGTCCCGTGGGGCATGACGGCCATCCAGCGATACGTGGCCGACCCCGGCGACAGCTGCCGCCGCCCGCCCGCACTCGGAGAGGTCGTCGCCATCTGCCAGCGCGGCATGATCCGGTTCAACATCGGCTCCGACAGCGTCGTCCTCCGCGACGGAGACAGCATCCAGTTCGCCCTCGACGAGGGGTATGTCGCAGAGAACATCGGCGAGGAGCGCGCCGAGTGTCTGCTCGTCGCGGCGTTCGTCACCAGGAAGAGCTGGTAGCCCCGCTGCCGGACTGAGCGCAGAGCCCGACTGACCGGGGCCCACCCCGGTGGCTCACTATAGATGGTTCTGCTGTCTATAACACCTTCAGCCCGCCCGAAACACTCCCCTCTTGGCACAATCTGTGCAAATAGTATAGTACGTCGTCCTCTCTGTCTCTGGCTGTGACGCAACGTTGCGGCCGGGGGGACGCTTGCCACACGGAGCAAGGAGGCGCGCTATGCTCACTCCACACCGTATCACGCGCAACGAAGCCGGCTCCACGCTGGTGGCGATGATCCTCATGTCCCTCCTCATCCTCATCATCACGCTGGCGGTCTTCCAGTTCGGGGCCCAGGACGCTTCGCTCGCCTCGAGCAGGATCGACAGGGCGAAGGCGCTCTACCTGGCCGAGGCGGGGCTGGCGCGCGCGCACTCGTGGCTCGAGGCCCAGAACGATCCTCCCCTCGGCGTGCTCGACATCGAGCCGTTCGGGGCGGAGCCCGAGACACTGGATGTGGGAACGTACGACGTCACGATCACGCCCGACATCGGCAACCCCGCCAGCAGCCGGAAGTACTTCACGATCCGCTCCGTGGGGACGTTTAACGGTCGCTCACGCACGCTCGAGCGGAGGGTGATGACGCAGTCCTATGCCCAGTTCATCTACTTCACGGAGGTCGAGCGCCCGCCGGGAACGTACACGCCCGTCTGGTTCTGCTCCGCCGACGACATCGACGGCGACCTTCACACGAACGGGCAGATCCACATCTTCGGCAATCCGACCTATGGCGGTCACGTCACGAGCGCTCACGGCGGTCCCGACGATCCCGATCCGAGCCACAACCCGGCGTTCATGTACTACAACGGGAGCTATTACGGCCACATCGAGTCGTCCGCTGCGAGCAACCCGCCACACGACGAACCGGTGTTCATGGACGGATACGAGCTCGGCGCATCGTCCATCGAACTGCCCTCGTACATCGACGACCTCGTCGCCCTCGCCGGCAGCGGCGGCGTGCAGCTGTCGGGCGACTACGAGATCGTCCTCGCGCGGGACATCGGCGGGGTTCCGTCCTACGGCACGATGAGCTATCGCGAGTCGGGCGAGAGCACCTGGACGGACATCGACATCTCCTCCTTCAACGGCGTCGTCTATGTTGATGGCGGGGTGGAGATCGAGGGCGTGCTCGACGGCAATCTCACGGTGGCGACATCCGGGACGATCTCGATCGTCGACGATGTCACGTACTACGCGAGCGACGGTGAAGGACCAGTCCCTGGATGCGACGACATCATGGGACTGGTGTCCGAATCCAACATCGTCGTCGAGAGCAACTACGCGAATTCCTCGGACTGCACCATCCACGCGCATCTGATGGCGCTCGGAACCTCTTTCGAGGTCGAGGACTACAACTACGGCGGCCCGCGCGGCACGCTCACGGTGCACGGCGGCATCGTGCAGCGCTACCGCGGCTGCGTCGGCACCGGACGGCTCGACGGGGACACGATCCAGATCTACTCCGGCTACGCGAAGAGCTACCACTACGATCATCGGTTCGATCAGGTCCAGCCGCCCGGATACCTTCTGACCGGCAAGTACTACAAGCTCTCCTGGAGGGAGGTGCCCTGTGCGTAGAATCCTCCATCCGGTGCGAGGCAACGGCGGGTTCACGCTGCCGGAGCTCCTCCTCGCGGCGCTGCTCGCCATCGCCGCGCTGGCCGCGGGCTTCGCGGCGTACGGCGGGACGCTGCGCTCGTTCGACGGCACGGCCTCGCTTGCGGACCTCCAGCGTGAGGGATCGACGGCTGTCGAGACCATCGCGCGCGACGTCCGGTCCGGTTCATCCGTCTCGGTCACGGGCGGAGACTCGCTCAGCGTGTTCTACTACACCGGCTCATACGACAGTCTTGCGGCCAGCTACCACCTGGACCAGCAGAACCGGGTCCTGAACATCAGCGGGGCCGTGCTCGCGGAGAACGTGAGCGCACTGGGCTTCTCGACGGCGGACGGCCGCGTTCTGAACGTCGACGTCCTCCTCGAGGACACGCGTCGTCCCGGGGATGGTGACAACATCCGCGTGCTGATGTCCTCGACAGTCGCGTGCAGGAACTGATCCTCGCGCCGCCCATCGTGGGTGGCGCCGGGTGGAAAGGTCACACAACCATGAGACGCGCACGAAACATCCTGAGTCGCCTGACGCGGCCCCTCGCTAAGGCGCGCGGCGCCGCGCTCATCGAGATCCTCGTCTCCGCCGTGATCCTCGGACTCATCATCGTCCCGATCTTCGACACGCTGGTCTCCGGTCGGATGATGACGGCGCGGCGAGGCGAGCGACGGATGGCCCACCACCTTGTGGAGCGCAAGACCGAACAGCTCATCAACGCGGGGTATGGCTCCGCCGACGCGCTCGGCGATGTCACGAGTCTCGACCTGACCCCCGGAACACACCCCACGAACCCCGCCATCGTCGTGAACACCCGCGGCGACACGGCGCCGCAGAACGACGTGGTCGGGAACCTGACGTGGAACGTCCAACAGCGGACCTGGGCCACCGCCGGGGACTCGCTGCGCGCCAAGGAGGTCGAGGTCAAACTCGTGTGGCCTGCCCAGGCACCGCGCGACAGCGTCTCGATCACCACTCTCATCGGCGGGTAGAGCCGGCGTTCCGAAGCGAAGGCGCCGGCGGGGTCCCGGGCGCTTCACGCACGAGGTGCAAGACCCGGGCGCTCTCACACACCAAGCACAATGCCCCGGCGCTCTCACACACCAAGCACAATGCCCCGGCGCTCTCGCGCCGGGGCATTGTCGTTCAGGGAACCTCAGAGAGAGCAGCTCGGCGTCGCGCTCAGGCGCCGATGGTCGAGTACCAGGCGAGGATCGAGTCCCCCCAGACCACGGCCAGGAACGCTCCGGCCGCGATGAACGGACCGAACGGGAGGCTTCTGTCCCAGTCTCTCCCCTTCACGGCGAGCGTCCCGATCCCGACGATCGCGCCTGAGAGGAACGCTGCGAAGAGGAGAACGAGCACGCCCTGCCAGCCCATGAAGGCTCCGAGCATCGCGGCCAGCTTGATGTCTCCCCCGCCCATGCTCTCCTTGCCGAAGACGGCATCACCCAGAAGCGCTATGAGGTAGAGGCATCCGCCCCCCACGACGGCGCCGATGAGAGAGCCGGCCACCGTCGTGATCCCGAGCAGAGGAGCCACGACGAGCCCGACGAGGATCCCCGGAAGCGTGACGCGGTCCGGGATGATCCTCAGATCGAGATCGATGAAGGACAGCACGATAAGAACGTACGTGAGGGGCCAGAACACCGCGAGCTCCTGGCTGAACCCGTAACGGGCATGGAGCGCCATCGGCGTGACGCCGGCCAGGAGCTCGACGATCGGATACCTCCCTGAGATGTGGACCCCGCAGTGCGAGCACCTTCCCCGAAGAACCAGGTAGCTCAGGATCGGCACGTTCTCCCACGGCCGGATCCTCTCACCGCACTGAGGACACGACGACGGGGGGCTGACTACCGACTGCCCACGGGGCAGCCGGTAGATCAGCACGTTGAGAAAGCTGCCGAAGACAGCCCCTATGGCGAAGAGGCCCGCGGCGATCACGCTACTTGTTCTCCCAGCGCAGGTCCACGTCCGCCTCGCGGCGCTCGCTGTATCTTTCGAGCGTCTCACCGTCGAGAATGCGAGGCGTCAGGAACAGAACGATCTCGGTCTCCGCCTCGGTGCTGATGCTCTTGCGGAAGAGCTCTCCCAGAAGCGGGATGTCGCCGAGAAGCGGGACCTTGAAGTCCGTGTCGATGACGTCCTTTCGCAGCAGGCCGCCGATGACGATGGTCTGGCCGTCGCCCGCCATGACCGTCGTGTGGGCCGTCCGGTGCTTCGTGTCGACGGCCTCATCCGGGAAGTACGCGGAGCGCTGCGCGGAGCTCACCATCGGTTCGATCTCCATGGTCACGACGTTCTCGTTGTTGATGTGCGGCGTGACCCTGAGACTGACGCCGACCTGACCGAAGATCGGCTCCACCGTGGATTCGCTGCTGCCCTCTCGGTACGTCACCTTCTTGGCGAGCGCCATGTTCCGAACGATCTCGATCGTGGCCTCGCGGTTGTCGACCGTCAGGATCTGCGGCTTGGCGAGGACGTCCGCCCTCCCCTCCTTCTGCATGGCGGATATCGAAGCCATCAGGTCCTTGACGTCGCTGAAGGATGAGAACTTCCCGAAGGTCAGCTCGAAGAGCCCCTCGGCGTCATTGTCGTTGTTGAAGTTGGAGATGTAGGAGACCGCTTCATCGCCCGACTCGTCGTTGAGCGGGTTCATGACACCCCACGAGATGCCAAGTTCGTGCGTCGCGTCATCGGAGAACTCCACGATCTTCGCCTCAATGAGGACCTGCCCCGTCGGCGTGTCGAGCTCGGTCACGAGAGACCGGAGCGTCGGCATGTTCTCGGGGATATCCGACACGACGAGCGCGTTCGTTCGGCCGTCGACCACGATGCTGCCGAGGTCGGTGAGAACCTCCCTCAGGGTCTCGCTCAGCTCGACGGCGTCCGAGTAGTTGGTCGTGAAGACCTCGGTCGTCGTCGCGACCGGCGGGCCCTCAGGCGACTCCATGATCACGTAGATGTTCGTGCCCTTCTGACGCGTGTACCAGAGGCCGTTGGCCCGCAGGATGGCTGCGAGCGCGTCCTCGACCAGCACGTCTTCAAGGTACACGTTGATCTCCCGGCCGACCAGGTTCGAACCGATGAGAAAGTTGATCCCCGACTTCTGCGTCATGACCTTCAGAACGCTCCCGAGGGTGACGTTCTGGAGGTTCAGGGAGATCCTCTGACTCCGGACCACCGTTTCGCTCGACTGCGAAAGCGCCGGAATCGACGTGAACGCGACCACCACGACGACCACGGCTATGAGCCACTGTCGCAGCAATCGGTTTCTGCTTGCGTGCATATCGCACACCTCCTAGTCGACGGTGAGTTCGAAACGACTCGAACGGTACTCAAGGATCACTCGATCGATCCTGATCTCGATGACCCGGGCGCCCTTGATCCGGTCACCCACGTGCAAGTCCATCCCATCGATCATCGCGATCGGGGTCTCCGGATCCCAGATGATGCCGTACAGCGTCAGCTGCGGCGGCCTGATGGGCTCCGGCTCCGTCTCACGCTGTTCGTCCGGACGAGGGTCTCGCCGTGAGGCCTGCCGAACGAGCGGCTCGAACGGATCCCTCGCATCGTCACCCGTGTACACGTGCTGCATGCGCGTCCTGGCGATCTTCGCGACCGACGCCAGGTGGTGCGGATCTCTGTCGATGATGCTCCCCTGCGAGCGTCCCGTAGCGGCCTGCGCGGACGAGTCTCCACCGGGCATCATCCGGATGACGACCACGACGACGAGAACGAGAACGAGTCCTCCGAGGATCATCACCTTCTTCCTGTCGCCGGTCGGCATCACCACGGTCACTCCTCCCACGACACGACACCAAGCACGATCTTCGCCTCGGTGCGTCCGCTCTCTCCGTTCGTCTCGAGCGTCGCCCTGTGAACGATCATGAACCTCGGACTGCTCTCAATCAGCCCGAGGAAGCGACCGATCTCGTGGTAGTCGCCGTTCAGCGTGATCTCCACCGGATACTCGGTCATTCTCTTCGAGACCTCGCTCTCGGGCAGCAGTTTCGGCTCGCCCGCGATCTTCACGCCGGCGTCGGCGGCGAACCGCTCGAGCTCCGACATCACGGTCATGCGCTGGTCGCCCTTCATCAGGCCGTCGCGGAACGTGGTGACCGCGGCACGCGACTCGCGGACGACGAAGAAGTCCTCTATGATCGTCTTCCGGTCCCTGAGTCCATCGAGGCGTGACCACACGGGCTTGAGGACCAGGAAGTACGACAGGTTCGCGGCCGCGACGTAGACGAGAACGGCGACGGCGGCGATCCGCCAAGCGGTCCACCGCTTCGGTCCCCCGCCGAGCCGCACGATCCGTCCGATCTGGGATCCGCCTCGCCCGGGTTCTTCACAACCCGGCGACGCGGAGCCATCCGGACCGCCCTCGCCAAGCGCGGTCGGATCGTGGACGACCTCGGCACGAGGCGTCGGACTCTTGCCAAAGGCCTTGCCTATTCCGAACGGCAGTTTCAAAAGCTCCCCCCACTGACGCGGCCGCGGTCCCTATGCGTTTCCCGCTCGTCCACGCCATGCTGCTCATGCGCTATCTGAAGGGACACGTGATCTCGAAGCCGATGACGTCCTGTCCCCCGATGCTCGATTTCCCCGTCTCGGCGAACTTCGCCTCTGAGATATGAAGGCTCAGTTCCTCGTCCTTCTCGATGGCCAGCGCGAACGCCCGAATGATCTCATCTCCCCCGGTCTCGCCGGACGCAAGAGCCTTACCCTCGATGAACAACCCCTGGGCCGTCCGGCCTCTGCGGTTGTCGGGGTCCGGAGCCTTGAGCTCCACGCGCGTCAGCCAGACACCGTCCGGGGTGGCTCGCGCGACGGCCTCCCAGAGGTACGTGAACTCGATCCGGCTGTCGATGGTCGCCCCTATCTCCTTGAGATCCGGCTTGATCCTGTTGACGATGAGCGCAAGGTCGTCGTGCGACGGAGTTCCGGGGTAGAGGTCCGCCAGATCCTGCTGCATCTTGTCGATCTCCTTGGCGTAGACATCGATCATCTTGAAGTTGGCCGCGGAGAAGAAGATGACCGCGAGAATGGTCAGCGCGTATATCAGCGCGGACGCCGAGATCACCGAGAACATGATGTTCTTTCGCTGATCCGGCACGACCTGTTCGCGTATCAGGTTGATGTCGTACATCAGTGCACGTCCTCGGTCATGGCCAGCGCCGACGCGAGCGCGACAAAGGGTGCCAGATCCTCGACCGTCGTCCGGTCGAACCGCTTCTCATCGACAGCGACGCCCGACAGCGGGCTCCAGAGCGACACCCCGAGCCCGATCTTCTCGGCGAGCTCGTCCCGCAGACGAGGGAGCCCCGAACCGCCCCCGCACAGGTAGACGTGGTCGATGTCGTGCCCGTGCTCGCGGCTTGTGTAGTAGTCGAGCGACCGTGCGATCTCGCAGACGAGGCGCCTGTTCACAGCCTCCATGGCCTGGACGACCTGAGGATTCGAGTCGGACTCGGTGACCTTCGCCTTCTCCGCCTCCGGGAACTCGACGGCAAGCGCCTCGCCGACCGCCTTCGTGTACGCGTCCCCGGCGATCTCGATGTCCCGCATGAACGGAATGGAACCCTTCGAGGCGATACCGATGCTCGTCACTCGCGCGCCTACGTCGACGGCGGCGACGGTCCCGGACACCTCGGGCCGGGCCAGGAGCGCCTCGAGAAGCACGAGCGCGTCCACGCTCACCACCCGGGGCTCGAACCCGGACCTCGCGACGAGGCTCGTCTTCAGATCGATCTCGGGTCGTGTCGCCGCGACGAGCAGCACGTCGGTTCGGGTCCCCTCGGACTCGCCGTCCATGATCGTGTAGTCGACGTACGCGTCGGCCAGATCGAACGCGATGACCTGGGAGCCCTCGTACCAGACGGCGCCCTTCACCTCGGACGCATCCATCTTGGGGAAGCGGAAGCTGCGCACGGCCACGTGAGGACCGGCGACGGAGATCGCCACCCGGCGCGCCTCGGGCGAGCAGGCTTCGCGTATCGACGCGAGCGCGCGCGCACAGGCATCCTGGTCGCCGGGCGTCTCGATGATGGCGAGCGCCAGGTTCTCCAGCTGGAATGCGCCGCCGGAGCCCGACAGCTCGACGAGCTTCACCGACGCCGACCCGATGTCCAGCCCGACCAGTCTCCTCGCATCGTTCGTGAACATGGTGATCGCTACCCCCCCACGTCCTCGCTCTTCCGTGACCGTCAGTTGCTAACGATCGCCCCCGCTTGGTCGACCGTCTTCAGCACGCCCGCGACGTCGCCGCCGTGCGGGGCGGTACTCTGGTCGCCGTCGCACTTCACCGTGAAGGTGTTCGCGGTGGGCGCCCCGTCGAACGTGTAGCACTCCTCGCTGAAGTGCCGACCCTCGAGGTCGATCGGCTTGACCGCGAGAACACCTCCCGCCGTCACCAGGGCTCCGTCGGTGAAGCTCGGGTTCGCGTACGTCCCGAATTCGGCGTGGTAGAGACGCATCGCGTCCTTGATGAGCCCGAGGGCGGCGGTCGCCTCTGTGCCCATCGACCTCTCGGGGACGACCTGATAGAGCGGGATGGCGACGGCTGCGAGAACGCCGACGACCATCACGACGATCATCAGTTCGATCAGAGTGAAGCCTGCCTCCCTGCGCTGCATGGGACCTCCTCCGGGCGACCGGGTCCCCTCTCCGGCCTCGTCACTGCGTGGTCCGCCTTCGGTGCATACCCTGCACAGTCGTCTTCCGGCTCCTCCTCATCCGCTCTCGATCGAGCCCTCTTCCTGCGCACGCACCCGGGTCTCGCCCGGGTATGCCGTCTCGGGGTCCCAGCGGGGTGACGCCGTGGCGCCACCCCGCGGGACGATGCAACGCTACGAGTTGGTGATGTTGCCGTTATGGTCGATCGACCGCACGATGGTCGAGACCTCGCTGGCCTGAGCCGCCGTGCTGCTGGCACCATCGCACTCGATGCTGAAAGCGTTCGCGGTCGCGTCACCGTCAAACGTGTAGCATTCGGTGCTGAAGTACCGACCGAGAAGGTCCGTGTCGGTCACGTCCAGCACGCTGCCGGCCGTTACCTGAGCGCCATCCGTGAAGTTCGCGTTGATGTACGTGCCATGCTCGGCGAAGTACACACGCATCGCTCCGCGAATCGTGCCGAGAGCCGCCACGGCCTCAGAGGCCTTGGCGCGCTCGGTCGCGCCCTGATACATCGGAATAGCGACAGCAGCCAGAATGCCGACGATGATGACCACGATCATCAGCTCGACGAGGGTGAAACCCCTCTGGTTTCTGCGCAGCATCTTTGTCACCCCCTTTCACTGCTCTAAAGGTCCCCTGTCTACTCGACCCACAACTCATCCTTCACTACTGAACGCCTGTGGCCATCTGGAAGATGGGCAGGTAGATAGCCAGCACGACGACCGCGACGACGCCGCCGAGACCCACGATCATCGCGGGCTCGATCATCGCCGTCAGTCCGGAGATCGCCGCGTCCACCTCGTCGGTGTAGAAATCCGCGATCTTCTCGAGCATGTCGGGAAGATTGCCTGAACTCTCACCGGCCGAGACCATGCTGACGACCATCTTGGGAAACACCGGAGACTCCGCGAGCTTCTCCGAGATGGTCGCTCCGTTCACGACTCCGGTGCCGACTCCGTCGATTGCCTCCTTGATCACTGTGTTTCCGGCCGTCTCGGAGACGATGTCCAGCGCGGCGATGACGGTCACGCCGTTGGACAGCAACGTCCCGAGCGTTCGACTGAACCTGGCGACGGCGGCCTTCCGGATCAGCTTCCCGAACAACGGGACCTTGAGCATCAGATCGTCCATCCGCTTCTTCCCTGCCGGCGTCTTCCACCATCGCCACAACAGATAGCTTCCGAGGCCGAGGATCAGAACCTCCCAGACGATGTTGCCGCCGAGGAAGCGTGATGCCGTGATCAGAAACTGCGTCAGCGGAGGAAGCGCCATGTCGAAGTCCGCGAAGATGTCCTCGAACCGCGGGATGAGGAAGAACATCACAGCGATGATCGCGCCGACGAAGAACACGGCGATGAACGCCGGGTATGTCGAGGCCGACCTGATCTTCCTCGTGAGGGCGTCCCTCGACTCCAGGTAAGACGCCAGTCGAGAGAGCACCGCGGGGAGCGCTCCTGACTCCTCGCCCGAACGGATCATCGAGATGAAGAGAGTCGAGAAGATCCTCTTATGCTTCTCGAGGGCCTGCGAGAGCGTCGAGCCGGCTTCGATGTCGCGAGAGACCTCGATGAGCACGGCGGCGAGTGTCTGGTTCTCGATCTGGTCCGAGATGCCGTCGAGGCTCTCGAGAACCGGGAGACCGGCCTCGAGCATGGCCGCGAGCTGGCGGCAGAGAATGGCCAGGTCCTTCGTTTTGACCTTCTTGCCCCGCCGCGATGCCTTGGGCTTCGCCGCCGCCGAAGCGGGAACCACCGAGGTGACGACGAGCCCCTCCTTGCGGAGCGTCGAGACGAGCCCCATCTCGGTGTCCGCGGAGCGCGTCGCCTTGACGGAACGTCCGTTCGCGTCCTTCGCTGTGTAGATGAACTCGGGCATTGAATGCGTCCTCTTCCGCTCGGCGCCTCTAGGCTCGACCGCCGTAGGCCGCGCGGGCGTCGCATCGGCTCAGCTCGCGCATCATCCCCTTGACGTCGTTCGAGTTCATGAGCGCCATCTCCGATGTGATGTTCCCGTTGTTCACGAGTGTCAGCAGCGATGAGTTCAGGCTGTGCATGCCTTCCTTCGCGCCCGTCTCGATCGCGGAACGGAGCTGCTGCAGGTTGTTCTCACGAACGAGATTGCGGACCGCCGGAGTGGCGACCATCATCTCGGTGGCGAGCTTCCTGCCGGTCCCGCTCGCGTCCGGCAGCAGCTGCTGGACGAGCACGCCCTCCAGGCAGAGCGAGAGCTGGGTCCGCACGCCCGACTGCTCGTGCGAGGGGAAGATGTCCACGATGCGGCTGATCGCCTGCGGGGCCTCGCTCGTGTGCACCGTGGTGAGCACGAGGTGGCCGGTCTCCGCCAGAGTCAGCGCGGTCCGGACGGTGTCGAGGTCCCGGATCTCGCCGATGCAGATGACGTCCGGATCCTGCCTGAGCACCTGCCGAACGGCCTCCGCGAACGAGACCGTGTCGCGGTCGAGCTCCCGCTGGTTGACGACCGAGAGCTTGTGCTTGTGCAGATACTCGATGGGATCCTCGACCGACAGAATGTGGACGTTCTTCGTCGCGTTGATGTAGTCGATCATCGACGCCAGCGTCGTGGACTTCCCCGAGCCCGTGGGACCGCTGACGAGCACGAGGCCGTGCAGCTTCTCGCAGAACTCGCGCATCACCGGCGGGACGCCCAGCTCCTCCATGGACGGAACCGTCCACGGAAGATGTCGAACCGCCGAGGCCACGCTGCCGCGCTGGTAGAAGACGTTCAGTCGGAACCGGCCCAGGTCCTCAATGCTGAACGACGTGTCCAGGCCCTTCTCAACCTCAAAGCGCCCGACCCGGCGCTCGTCGAGCATCGCGTACGAAAGACGCCGCGTGTCCTCGGGCGTCAGACGTTCGTGGTCCCCCGGGACGAGCCTCCCGTCGACACGGTAGGTCGGAGGCACGCCCGACGTGATGTGCAAGTCCGACGCGCGACGCTTGACCATCTCCCTGAGGAGATCGACGATCTCGTTGTCCATGGCACCCTGCATCTCCCGGTTCCCCCTTGCCTCATCCGTCTAACCGGCCGCGACCGAGAGGACCTCGTCGATGGTCGTCGCGCCCTGGCGAACCCGCTCCATCCCGTTGACGATGAGCGGCTTCATTCCGTCCTCGAGCGCCTGGTCGCGGACCGCTCCGCCGACCTGTCCCGAGAGCACGAGCTCGCGGGTCCTCCGGCTCATCGGGAACAGCTCGTAGAGCGCCATGCGCCCTTTGTAGCCGATGTTCCCGCAGGCCTGACACCCGCTCCCTCTGTAGAAGGTCACATCCTCCGCCTCCGGGAGCGCCTCTCTGAAGCGCTCCACGAGGTGCGCATCCGGCTCGTACGCTTCCTTGCACTTCTCACAGATGCGGCGCACGAGCCGCTGGGCTATCACGAGATTGAGCGAAGCGCAGATCAGGTACGGCTCCGCTCCCATGTTGAGCATGCGGTCGACGGCCGACGTGGCGTCGTTCGTGTGCAGCGTGCTGAACACGAGGTGGCCGGTCTGCGCGGCCTTGATCGCGATCGAGACCGTCTCGAGGTCTCGGATCTCACCGACGAGGATCACGTCCGGGTCCTGCCTGAGGAACGACCTCAGTGCCGCGGCGAAGTCGAGGCCGATGTCGGGCCGCGCGTGAACCTGATTGACCCCGGCGAGCTCGTACTCGACCGGATCCTCGACCGTCATGATGTTCTTGTCCGGCGAGTTGATGTGCGAGAGCGCTGAGTAGAGCGTCGTCGTCTTCCCGCTTCCGGTGGGTCCGGTCAGGAGCACCATGCCGTGTGGAGCGTGGATGGCGCCCTTGATGATCGCGAGCGACGCTTCGTCGAACCCGAGCTCCTCGATGTCGGTGCGAAGGTTGGTCTTGTCGAGCAGTCGCAGCACCACCTTCTCCCCGTAGATCGTCGGGATGATCGAGACGCGGATGTCGACCTCGCGCCCCATGACCCTCACGCGACAGCTGCCGTCCTGAGGGAGCCTGCGCTCGGCGATGTTGAGACCCGACAGGATCTTGATGCGCGACGTGATCGCCCACTGCATCTTCTTCGGCGGCGGCAGGATCGCGCGAAGCACACCATCGACCCTCAGCCGCACGCAGATGTCGCGCTCGCGCGGCTCGATGTGAATGTCGCTGGCGCCCTCCTGGATGGCCTGGAGGAGGATGAGGTTGACGAGCCGGATGACCGGCGCGTCGTTCGGCTCGATGGAGAGCTGCTCGGCGTCCACGTCGGCCGCCGCGCTCGACTCGATCTCGACATCGACGATGTTCTGGATCGACTTCTCGATGTCGATCTCGTCGTCGTAGTACTTGTCGATGGCGGCGAGGATCATGGCCGGATCGGCCTTCGCGGCGCGGACCTCACACCCGGTGTTGGCGGCGATGGTATCGGTCGCGATGACGTCGAGCGGGTCATCCATCGCCAGGACGAGCGTGTCCGCCTCCCGCCCGACGGCGATCAGCCGAAAGCGCCGCGCCATCTCCCGCGGGATCAGGCGCACCACGTGCGCGTCCACGTCGAGCGTGGAGATGTCCAGCACGGCCTCGGGTGAGACGTCCGCGAAATCCATCACGCCAGTCCCTGCAAGTGCCCTCGTATGGGCCATTTCAGGCCCGTTTCAAGCGGATAGAGAGCAAGGCGCATGCCAATCGCAGGTGACTGCGCGACGTCCCGGAGAGGCCTGTCAAGTGGTTGTGGAGCAACGTGTTGCGGTGTGTGCGCCGGCTGCGGAGCTACGATTCGCGGGATGCCGATGCGGGCGCTTTCGCATCGTGCATGGCGGGCGTCCCAAATGGTGTTCTGGACGCGGAATATCCGTTCGTGGACTCCCGCTTACAGCTCAGGAAGGCGCTCGCGATCACGGGGTCGAACTGGGTCCCCGACTCCTCCTCGAACACCTTGAGCGCCTCCTCCTCCGGCACGGGGCCGCGGTAGGGCCGCTCCGAGGTCAGGGCGTCGTACGCATCCGCGACCGCCAGGATCCTCGCGCCGAGCGGGATGTCGGCGCCGGAGATCCCGCCGGGGTAACCGCCGCCGTCGAAGTGCTCGTGATGGTGGCGTACCATGTCGATCACGTCGGCGAGTTCCTCGATGGGTTCGAGGATCTTCGCGGCGAACACCGGATGCTGCTTGACGAGCTCCCACTCCTCAGGGTCCAGTCTGCCGGGCTTGTTGAGAACGCTCTCCTGGATGCCGATCTTCCCGATGTCGTGCAGGAACCCTGCGATCCAGATGTTCTGGATCTCCTCCTCCGACAGCGACAGGTATCGGGCGATTCGCACGGACTCCTCCGCGACGCGCGCCGAATGGCCCTGCGTGTACCGGTCCTTGGCCTCCAGGGCCTGAGCGAGCGCCTTGATGCTCCCGATGAAGAGGTTTCTGAGATCGTCGTTCGCCTGGTTGAGCTGGCGTGTGCGCTCCTGGACCATCGTCTCGAGGTTGCGCTGGTACGCGCGGTTCTGGTGCACGAGCACCTTCTTCTCCACGGCACGGTCCACCGTGAGACTGAGCACGTCCAGATTGAGCGGCTTCGAGAGGAAATCGTACGCGCCGAGGCGCATGGCCTCGAGGGCGACGGAGAGGTCCGGGGCTCCGGTCATCATCACGACCGCGACATCCGGATCGCTCGTGCGGATCTGGCGGAGCATCTCCACGCCGTCGATACCGGGCATGTTGATGTCCGAGAGGATGCCGTCGTACTCGTTCTGAGCGACCATCGCGAGCGCCTCCTCGGCGCTCCCGGCCTTCTCGCACTCGTACCCGTCGTCCGTGAGCTTGAACGCCACGAGATCGCGGATGCTCGGCTCATCATCGACGACGAGGATCCTGCCCCGTCTGTCCTCCACGGAGACCTCCCCCATCGAAACCCCTGCAGCAAGCAGGATGCCGCCACTTTGCGCGCCGGTCCAACGGATCGATCCACGCGGGACGCGGCCCGGCGGCCTGTTCAACTTGCTCAAACAACTGAGCAAGTCCTGTACCAACGGAGAGAAGCCCTCTGCCCGACGGCACGGGTGTGGCGGGATCTGAGAATGCGGGCGGCGGCCGACGGATGCCGGGCGACACGCGCTCTGGGGTATCGGGGCCTGTTCGGGGCAGTTTGCGACGTACGAAGGCGGCATGCACCCGCGGGAGCGCGTGCATGTTCAACGAGTGAACAGCGACCGGCTATCGGCCGAGCTCATCCATCTCGATCTGCTTCCACTCGTGGCGAAGCCTGTCCCACTTGTAGAACTTGACGATGTCGACCGTCTCGTCCTCCGAGTAGATGTACTCGACATCGGCCGTCGAGCCGACCCGCTTGGAGTACGTGACCTTCCGCTCGAGCAGGAGCGGCTTGACGGTCCGCTCGAGCTTCATGCGACCCGAGGCCCCGTCGAAGATGGCCGTCTCGATGGTCAGCTGTCGTTCGGGGATCTCCTCGGTCGTATGCTCGACGAAGCCGAAGAGCCTCTCGATCTTGTCGACCAGCTCGTCCCACTTCCTCTGATGCATCGGACCTCCTCACGGAAGCACTTCCAGCCTGCGTCCGACGCGCACGAAGGCGTCGAGGGCTCGTGACAGCATCTTCCGGTCGTGCGCGGCCGAGATCTGGACCCGGATCCTGGCCGCTCCCCTCGGCACGACGGGGTAACTGAATCCTATCACGTAGATGCCCTCGTCGAGAAGCGCTCCAGAGAACTCCGTCGCGAGCCGGGCGTCGTCCTCGTGGCGTCCGAACATCACGGGCGCGATCGGATGCTCGCCGGGCACGATGTCGAACCCCGCCGCCGTCATCTCTCGCCTGAAGTACGCTGTGTTCTCGTGAAGCCGCTCGAGCAGCCCGGACGCCGAGGAGAGATGACCGATGGCGGCCATCGTGGCGCCGAGGACCGCCGGCGCGACGCTGTTGGAGAAGAGATAGGGCCTCGCCGTCTGCCTGAGATACTCCACGGTCGCGGCGTCACCGACGACGCAGCCTCCCGACGCGCCGCCCAGGGCCTTGCCGAATGTCGTCGTCACGATGTCGACGCGTCCGTCGCAGCCGGTGCGCTCCGCCGTGCCCCGTCCCGTCGCGCCTATGACGCCGGTCGCATGCGAGTCGTCGACCAGGAGCATCGCATCGTGCCGCTCGGCCAGATCACAGATCTCCGGAAGTCGGGCGACGTCGCCGTCCATGCTGAAGACGCCGTCGGTCACGATGAGACGACGTCTCGCGTTCGCTGCCTCGTCGAGCCTGATCGCGAGTTCGTCCATGTCCGAGTGCGCATAGATGAGACGACGCGCCTTGGAGAGACGCACACCATCGATGATGGACGCGTGGTTGAGCCGGTCGGCGATGATCGCGTCGCGCTCCGTGAGGAGCGCCTGGAAGACGCCGAGGTTCGCGTCGAAGCACGACGAGAACAGAATGGCGTCCTCCATCCCGAGGAAGTCCGCGACCGCGCGTTCGGTCTCACGGTGGATGGTCTGCGTGCCGCAGATGAATCGCACCGAGGAGAGACCGTACCCCCACTCCTCGATCGCCCGCTTCGCGGCCTCGACGACGGCAGGGTGCGACGTCAACCCAAGGTAGTTGTTCGCGCAGAAGTTGAGAACCTCCCGGCCGTCCGCGGTGCGCACGACGGCTCCCTGCTTCGTCGTGATGATCCGCTCGCTCTTGTAGAGGCCCGCCTCGCGCATGGCGTCCATCTCGGCGCGCAGCTCGGCCGCGAACTCAGTCCCCATGGATACCCCCTCCTCCCTTCGTGGGCCGACCGGCGGCCCCCGCGGGTGGAACGATGTGCCGGTGTCCCCCCGCCACTGTGAGCGGGTCGGTCCATGTCAGGTCGACTGCCTGCCTCGGACCAGACTACTCCTTCGAGCGGAGTTTTCCAAGCCGTGTTGAGCATACATTCAGGAATGCGGGGTCGCCTTCGGCGCGCTATTCTGGTAGATTCGTAGGACACTGTGGGAGGCGAAATCGGCAGCAGCGGGACCATGACAGGAAGGGCGACGCGGTGAGCGGAACCACAATATCCAGGATTCTCATCACGGGCTCCGAGGGTCAGATCGGCTCCGAGCTCACGCTCGAACTCCGCAGGAGGTATGGGGCGGACAACGTCGTTGCCAGCGACATCAGGAGCGACCCGAAGACCTCTCAGGGAGAGGTCCCCGGACCGTACGAGGTTCTTGATGTCACTGATGCCCGGCGGTGGCTCGAGGTCTGCGAGAAGCGCGGGATCGACACGATCGTGCACATGGCCGCCATCCTCTCTGCAACCGGGGAGAAGGACCCGCTCAAGGCCTGGCACGTCAATATGGGCGGTCTCGTCAACGCGCTGGAGACCGCTCGCGCGCTTGGGCTCTCGCAGGTGCTCTGTCCGAGCTCGATCGCGGTCTTCGGGCAGCACTGCCCCCGGGACAACACGCCCCAGGAGACCGTGCTCAAGCCCTCGACCATCTACGGCGTCACGAAGGTCTGCGGAGAGCTGCTCTGCGACTACTACGTCCGGCGCTTCGGCGTCGACGCTCGAGGGCTCCGATACCCGGGAATCATCTCGGCTGAGACCCTCCCCGGCGGCGGAACGACGGACTACGCCGTCGACATCTTCTACAAGGCGATCGAGGAGAAGCGCTACACGTGCTTCGTCCGGGAGGACACGCGCCTCCCCATGATGTACATGCCGGACTGCATCAAGGGCACGATCGATCTCATGGAGGCCGACTTCACCAGGCTCAAGCACCATGGGGATTTCAATATCGGCTCGATGAGCTTCACGGTCGCAGAGCTTGCCGCCGCCATCCGGCGGCACATCCCCGAGTTCAGGGTGAGCTACGAGCCCGACGAGCGCCAGGCGATCGCGGACTCGTGGCCGACCTCCGTCGACGACTCGGCAGCCCGCGCCGAGTGGGGCTGGAAACCGTCCTACGATCTCGAGTCGATGACCGCCGACATGCTCGAGCGACTGGAGAAGCGGTACGCGGCGGGAAAGCTCTACGGCTGACCTCAATCCCGTTGGCGAGTCGGACCCGGCCGGATGCCCGGGCTCTCGGCCGCTTCGGCGCCGGGCGAAAGACGGCCTTCGTTGCTTCGGACTCGGGTGACGACGTGTCTGAGTCGGCACGACGCGAACGGCAGCCGGCGACATCATCGGTTCATACGAGAGACGGGGGCGCCATCGGCGCCCCCGCGTCGTCCTGCTCCGGTCGCAACGGTCCGCCGACCGGCGGAACCGCCCGGGTCGCTACATCCCGTACTCGTCGATGATCCCCTGCTTGTCCAGACCGAGAATGCCGTACTTCTCTCCCACCTTCCGGAACGCCTCGATGCACTTATCGATGTGCTCGTCCTCGTGCGCGGCGGAGAGCTGCACGCGGATCCTCGCCTGTCCGGCGGGAACGACCGGGAAGAAGAACCCGATCACGTAGATCCCCTCGGCGTACATGTCGCGGGCCATGTCGTTGGCGAGCTTCGCGTTGTAGAGCATGACCGGTACGATCGGGGTCACGCCCGGGCGGATGTTGAGGCCCGCGGCCTCCATCCCCTCCCGAAACCGCTTCGTGTTCGCCTCGAGCTTGTCCCGCCGCTCCGTCGACTGAGATATGAGATCGATCACCTTGATCGACGCGGCGACGATGGGCGGCGCAAGCGAGTTGGAGAACAGGTACGGTCGCGCGTTCTGCCTGCAGAGCTCGACGATCTCGCGCCTGCCGGATACACACCCGCCGGATGCTCCTCCGAGCGCCTTGCCGAAGGTCGTCGTGATGATGTCGACCTTGTCCATCACGCCGAAGTGCTCGTGTGTGCCACGCCCGGTCTTCCCGATGAAGCCCGACGCATGCGATTCATCCGAGAGGACCATCGCATCGTGCTTCTCCGCCAGCGCGCACATCTCATCGAGCGGACAGAGGTCGCCGTCCATGGAGAACACGCCGTCGGTCACGATGAGCCGGTGCCGTTTGTCCTGGTGCAGCTCGAGCTTCTTCTCCAGGTGCTTCATGTTCATGTGCTTGAACGTGTCGTACTCCGCCGAGCAGAGACGGATGCCGTCGACGAGTGACGCGTGGATGAGGCGGTCGGCGATGATGACGTCGTCCGGACCGAGAATCGCCTCGAACACGCCGGCGTTCGCGTCCATGCATGACGGGAAGAGCAGCGTATCCTCCATTCCGAGGAACGCCGAGACCTTGTCCTGAAGCTCGCGGTGGATGTCCTGGGTCCCGCAGATGAACCGGACGGAACTCATCCCGTAGCCCCGAGCGTCGAGCCCCTCGTGCGCCGCCTGGATAACATCAGGGTGGCTCGAGAGACCGAGATAGTTGTTGGCGCAGAAGTTGAGGACCTCCTGCCGGGCCGCGCCCTCGGGGTACTCCACCTTGATCGCGGCGCCCTGCGGCGAGCAGATGAAGCGCTTCTCCTTGAAGAGGCCCTTCTCCTTGATCGCCGTGATGTCTTCAGCGAACAGCTGCTTCGTCCTGTCAGAATAGGCCATGCTCGCCTCCGGATCAGCCCTGGTGCTTCTTCACGAGTTCCACGATCGCGTTGACGGTGTCGAAGGCCTCGGGACTGGCCTCGTCATCCGGGATCTTGATGTCGTACTTCTTCTCGAGGAACACCTTGAGCGACACCATCGAGAAGCTGTCGACGATGCCCGAGGAGATGAGCGGAGTGTCCGCCTCGATCTCCATGTCATCGTCCTCGTCGATGTACTCATCAACGATGTACTCGAGCACCACGTCCTTCATCTCAGCCATCATGTTCCTCCCGTTTCGAAGTTCTCAGCACCGTATTGAAGGCGGCCGGGACCGACCAAGACCCTCGCATCGCCGGGCTCGATCGGGACCATCGGGTCGCCGGGGCCATCGCGTCGCCGGGGCCACGGTCACTCGCTTCGACGCCCCCTAGTCGTCCTCGAGCGTGGACAGGTCACCGACCTCCTCGCCCCACTCGAGCGCCCTGAGATAGCGCCTCAGGATTTTGCCCGAGCGGGTCTTGGGGAGCTTCTCCACGTACTCGATCTCCTGCGGCATCGCCAGGGGCGAGAGCCGCTTCCTGATGAAATTCATGATGTCGAGCTCGAGGTCGTCCGACGGCTCGAAGCCCGGGTTCAGCGTCACGACCGCCTTGACGACCTCCATGTTGACCTCATCGGGCTTCCCGATGGCCGCCGCCTCGGCGATGGCATCGTGCTCGACCAGGGCCGACTCGATCTCGAAGGGGCCGACCAGGTGCCCGCCGGTGTTGATGACGTCGTCGTCGCGCCCCACGAACCACCAGTAGCCCTCGGCGTCGACGCTCGCCCGGTCGCCGGAGACGTACCAGAGGCTCTCGTCGGTCCGGAGCTCGTCCGGCATCGCGTCCTCGGACGCTCCGACGAACTTGCTCCGATAGATCTCAGGTTTGTTCCAGTATGCGCGGAACATCGACGGCCAGCCCGGCCGGAACGCGATGAGCCCGACCTTGCCCGGCTCCTCGACCGGCTCCTGCGTCTTGAGGTCCAGGACGCCCGCCTTGATGCCGGGGAACGGCTTGCCCATCGAGCCCGGCTTGATGGTCATCCCGGGGAAGTTCGTGATCATCATCGAACCCGTCTCGGTCTGCCAGAAGGTATCGTGGAACGGCAGGCCATAGGCCTTCTCGCTCCAGATGACAGCCTCGGCGTTGAGCGGCTCGCCGACCGAGGCGAGATGCCTCAGGGAGGAAAGATCGTACTCACCCGCCAGGTCCTCGCCGTCTCGCATGAGCGAACGGATGGCCGTCGGCGCCGAATACCAGACCGTGACGCGGTTGTCCCGGATGAACTCGTACCAGCGCTTCGACGTGAAGCCGGAGTCGAGCACGCACTGCGTGACGCCCAGAGCCCATGGTCCGATGATGCCGTAGCTCGTGCCCGTCACCCAGCCGGGATCGGCGGTGCACCAGTAGACGTCGTCGATCGTCAGGTCGAGCACCCAGCTCGCCGTAAGCGCCTGACCCCAGACGGAGTCGTGAACGTGGAGCGCGCCCTTCGGCTGTCCCGTCGTCCCCGACGTGTAGTGGAGGACCGACGGCGACTCCGGCTCCGCCCGGAACACATCGAAGTCCTCCACGCGCGGAGCGGTCTCGATGTCGAAGAGGACCTCGCCGTCCTTGAGCTTGGCCTCGTCTCCCTCGACGACGATGATGTGCTCGAGCGCCGGAAGCCGGTCGAGGATCTTGCGGACCTTCCTGACGTGCTTCTGGGTCGTGAGGATCGCCTTCGTGCCCGCGCTGGCGAGACGCACCTCGAGCGACTCATCGCCGAAGGCCGAGAAGAGCGGCTGCGCGATGCCGCCCATCTTGAGAATTCCGAGGAAGGCGAAGTAGAGGCTCGGGATCTTGTCCATGAAGATGCAGATGCGGTCGCCCGGTTCGAGGCCCTGCCCGCTCAGGAAATCCGCGAAGCCGTTGGAATGGACCCGCAGTTCATCGAACGTGTACGCGCGCTTCTTCCCTCCGAACCCCTCCCAGATGAGAGCCGTGCGATCCGCTCCTCCCCGAGCGCAGACCCGGTCGGAACAGATGTGCCCGATGTTGAGGATCTCCCCATCAGACCACCCGAGCACCTCGCGCGCGACGGACCAGTCGAACCCCTGAAGACGACTCTCGTACGACCCGATATTGCTCATGAACATCCCTTCCCTGTCTCGTGTGAGTTCTCCGGCGACCGACGGTCGTCATCCCCGTCATCCGTGGACTCCAGCACAACGACGGCCAGCGCCGTGTTCCGCGTGTGTGAAAGCGAGACCACCCAGCGCGCCGCACCGGCCTCGAGGGCGAGATCACGCGCCTCACCGGAGAGCCGCAGCTCAACGTCGCCGCCCTCGCTGCGAACGACCTCCACGTCGGGGCGCGCGTCGAGACCCCTTGCCTCGGAAGATGTTGCGGGGGGCCCGCACCGCGCGGCGAGCGCCCGCGCGAAGGCGCGCTTCGCCGCCAGCCGGGCTGCGAAGCACTCCCACGGCCTTCCCCGCGACCGGCAATAGGCCGCCTCGTCCTGCGAGAAGCGGGAGGCGACCATCGCTTCGTTGAGACCGGCACGGAACCGAGCCACGTCGATGATGTCGATCCCGACCCCGATGACCACGGCGGCCTCCTGCCAGAAGGACGGCGGCAAGCCCGTTGATTCTACCGTCCGAAGGCCCTCGGGTCAATCGGCGCGCGGGATCCCTGGGAACACGACGGGCTGACGAGACCGCGCCCTACTCCGCGGAACCGGAACGCAAAGCGGCCCCGCCGCGCGTCCGCGCCGCGGGGCCGCTCTGCTGGACCCCCCGATCTCGCAGGAGAACGACTACTCCGCCCGGTAGAGCGCCTTGAGCCGTCCCCAGGTGGTCTCGGCGACCGGCGAGCTGCAGTCGGACGGATGAGACGGGATGTTCACCTCGCCGGGGCTCGGAATCATCATGAACCAGTCGTCGGCGCTCGAGCTGTTGTGGTCGACGCCGTTCGGGCAGCGGCCGAGGCAGTTGCCCTGCGGCACGCCGGGCGCGGGCTCTCCGTCGATGCAGTCTCCGTATCCGATCGGGACCGGGTCGCTCACGGCGTCCCAGTTGACACCATCGACGACCGTCCAGCAGTCGATGCTCGCGATCGAATCGACTCCGGTGGCCAGCACGATGCCGTCGCCGCCGTTTGCCAGCGCGAGATCCTGGTCGGACCCGGAGCAGTGGCGCAGGTTCGGCACATCGGGGTTGTCGTTGTCGTCGGACGGATGGACGAACTCCCAGTCCGCGCCGGACAGATCGGGCGTGAGCTCGCCCTCGACCGCGTCGCGCGCGAGGACCATCCGCTGCCCCGGCCAGATGGGGTGGTTGAACTCCCCCGGCTGTCCGGGGAAGCGGAAGACGGGCTCCGGCATGCCGTCGTCGCCTTCGTCGCTGATGACGGCGCCGTCGAGGAACGCCACCGTCCCCCCCGCGTTGATGATCTCGACGTACTCGTTGTGCGCGTCGAATCCCGGCACGTAGTAGTAGACCTCGTTGAAGACGACGCTGTCCCATACCTGAAGCGCCTGCGCCGCGCCGGCAAGCAGCACCACGACCGTCGCCACCAGAGCAACCGACATCCCACTCGTTCTCATGCTCACCCCCCTCACCCGCACTCGCCACGGCCCGCCCGTCGCTTCGACCACGGCGCGACGGGGCCGCGCCGCCGCGCGGATGCGGCGTGTCGCACGGATCGGGCCAGCCCCGCCCGAAACGAGAGAAGGCCCGCGCTGCGGGCCTCCCGGTGCCGGTCCTGCCATGTCGGGGGAAGCGGTGCGTCAACTCCGTGGACATCGTCTCCGGCAGACTCATGGCGCGGGCGGACGAGCGTACGGTCTAGGACGCGCGCGGCATCCAGCTCGAGTCCACGCCCGCCGCATCGAGCATCGTCCGCGATGCCTCGTTCGCCTCGGCCGCGACCTCTTCCTCGGCGGCGCGCGTCAGCCGCCCGTCCTCGACGACGATCTCGCCGCCGACGACCGTGCACGCGGCCCGATGCTCGAAGCCCGAGTAGATGATGGCGGCCAGCGGATCCGACAGGGCGCCCGCGTAGCCGAGCGCGCTCATGTCGAAGAGCGCCAGGTCCGCAGCCATCCCCGGGGCGATGACCCCGATCTCGGGCCTTCCCAGCACGGACGCACCGCCTCGCGTCGCCATCCGGACGATCTCCTCGGCCGTGATCGCCCTCGGCCCCCACGTCAGGAGGTGCGCCAGGAGGCAGCTCCGGAGCTCGCCCACCATGTCCGAGCTGTCGTTGCTCGCGCTCCCGTCCACGCCCAGTCCGACCTTCGCCCCGCGTTCGAGCATCTCCGGCACGCGCGCGACGCCCGACGACAGCCGCATGTTCGATGTCGGGCAGTGCGCCACGCCGGTCCCGGTCCCCGCAAGAAGGTCCAGCTCGGCGTCGTTGAGATGCACGCAGTGCGCGAACCAGACGTCCTCCCCCATCCAGTCGAGGCTCTCCATGAGGGCGACGGGCCGTACGCCGTACTCCTTCAGGCAGTACTCGTTCTCGTCCTCGGTCTCGGCCAGGTGCGTGTGCAGGAGCACGCCGCGCTCGCGGGCGAGCGCCGCCGTGTCGCGCATGAGCTCCTCGTCGACAGAGAAAGGTGAGCAGGGAGAGAGCGCGATGCGCGTCATCGCGAACGGCTCGGGATCGTGGTAGGCGTCGATCAACCGCTCGGAGTCGGCGAGGATCTCGTCGGAGCTCTGGACGACGAGGTCCGGAGGCAGACCGCCCGTCGATCGGCCGCGCGACATGCTCCCGCGCGTCGGGTGAAAGCGGATGCCGAGTTCAGCCGCCGCGGCGATCTCGACGTCGATGAGCTCCCCGCCGGCGTCGCTCGGGAAGACGTACATCTGGTCGCTCGTCATCGTGCACCCGGTCAAGAGGAGCTCGGCGCACGCGAGGCGCGTGCTCGCCCGGATGGCCTCCGGGGTGAGGTGCGCCCAGATGTCGTAGAGCGTCGTGAGCCAGTCAAAGAGCTTCCGGTTCTGGGCGGGCGGGATGTTGCGCTGCAGCGTCTGGTAGAAGTGATGGTGGAGGTTCACCATGCCAGGGATCATGAGCATCGACGAGCAGTCGACGATGCGCGTGCCCTCGGGCGCGGCGATGCCGGGCCCCACGTCGACGATCCGCTGACCGTCGACGAGCACGTTGACGTCCGTGAGGCGCTCGCCCGCGTCGTTCATGGTGGCGAGGTGGTAGACGTCGCGGAAGAGGATCATCCGTCCGCCTTTCGGATCGCCGGCCGCCGGCGAGGACCTTCAGGTCCACCGCGTGGCCGCGTGGAATGTCATTGATCGAGCGACCGGATGGCCGCGAGCACGCGCTCGGGCGTGAACGGCGTGCTCCGGAGTCTCGCTCCCGTCGCGTAGTAGACGGCGTTGCCGATCGCCGGCGCCACGACGTCCACCGGGATCTCCGAGACGCTCTTGGCGCCGAAGGGCCCGGTGGGCTCGTCGGTCCTCACGAGGATGGCGTTGATCCGCGGCGTGTCGACGGACGAGAAGATCTTGTAGTCGAGCAGATTCGCGTTCGTCATCCTCCCGCGCTCATCGAACCGCATCTCCTCAGAGAGCGCGTATCCCAGCCCCATCGCCACGCCGCCCTGGATCTGGCCCTCCGAGAACGTCGGGTTGATCGCGCGCCCGAGGTCGATGGCGCACGTGAACCCGAGAACGTCCACCCTGCCGGTCTCCACATCCACCTCGACGTCGGCGCAGGCCGCGGCGAACGGCGGTGGGCAGTCGAACGTCATGTTGGATGCCGAGCAGGTGATGTGCTCCTTCTCGGCGCCGTACATCGCCTCGGCGGCGACGTCGGCGAGCGGCAGACCCTTGCCCGACGCCGAGCGGACCTCGCCCCGCGCGCACGTGAGCCCAGCGATGTCCTCGCCCATCATGCGCGCCGCGTGATAGAGCAGCCGGTCGCGGACCTGTTCGGCCGCGCGGATCACGGCGTGGCCGGTGATGTAGGTCGTGCTCGACGCATATGCCCCCACGTCGAAGGGGGTCTTGTCCGTGTCCGAGGAGTAGACGACGACCTTGTCGGTCGTCACACCAAGCACCTCCGCCACCATCTGCGAGAGGATCGTGTCGCTCCCCGTCCCGAGGTCGGTCGCGCCGATGAGAAGGTGGAAGGAGCCGTCCTCGTTCGCCCGCACCGTCGCGGCGCCCATGTCGTCGCCGGGGATGCCGCTTCCGTGCATCGCGAAGGACGCGCCCATGGCCCTGCGCAGGTACGGCCTCGAGCCCTGCGACCAGGTCCGGCCTTCGGGCAGGTCCGCGTGCCATGCGACCCAACTCGACGCCTCGCTCACGCGGCGCCAGCACTCGGCCAGCCCGTTCGTCCGGATGATCCTCCTGAACCCGGCCTTGCCCTCACCGAGATGCTCGGCGATCGGGTCTGCGTCGCCCTCGCGGATCGCGTTCGACAGGCGGAACTCGATCGGGTCGCGCCCGAGCGCGAGCGCGATCTCCTCGATGTGCGTCTCGAGTGCGAAGAAACCCTGCGGCGCTCCGTAGCCCCGGAGCGCGCCCGCGATCGGGAGGTTGGTGTAGACCGAGTCGGCGCGGAAACGGAGGTTCGGCGCTCGGTAGAGCGGCAGCGTCTTGCTCCCCGTGTTCGAGGGCACCGTCGTTGAGTGCGAGCCGTAGGCGCCCGTATTGACGAGCGACGTCATCTCGATGGCGGTGAGCGTCCCGTCGCTCCTCACGCCCGTGCGCATCCTGATCCGCTGCGGGTGGCGCGTCCGGCTGGCCGCGAGCTCTTCGCCCCGGTCGAGCCGCATCTTGACGGGCCGGCGCGTCCTGAGCGTCAGCGCCGCGCAGACGTCCTCGAGTACGATCTCCTGCTTCGCGCCGAACGCGCCGCCGATCCGGGGCTTGATGACGCGCACGCGATGAAGCGGGATCTCGTTGACGCGCGCGACGATGCGCCTCGCGTGGAAGGGGACCTGCGTGCTCGTCACGACGACGAGGCGGTCCTTCTCGTCCAGGTAGGTCATCGTGATGTGCGGCTCGGTCGGAGTGCCCTGGACGTACTGGACCTCGTAGGTCTCGTCGAAGACGCGGTCGGCCTCGGCGAGCCCCTGCTCGACGCTGCCGACCTCGGCCTCAACGACGCCGGCGACGTTGCGCGCGGCGTCCCCGATGTTGACGGAGTCCGGCTCGTCGTGGATGACCGGCGCTCCGGGCTTCATGGCGTCCGCCGGATCCAGAACGGCCGGCAGCACCTCGTACTCGACCTCGATGAGATCGCACGCCCGCTTCGCGAGCTCGGGCGACTCCGCGGCGACGACCGCCACGCGGTCGCCGACGTAGCGGACCTTCGTGTCGAGCATCACGGCGTCGTACGGCGACGGCTCCGGGCAGTTCTGCCCGGCTGTCGAGAACGGCACGCGCGGCACGTCCCGGTGCGTCAGGACGCACGCGACGCCCGGGAGCGCCTCCGCCCTCGATGTGTCGATCGACCGGATACGCGCGTGCGCGTGCGGGCTTCCCTTGATCCGTCCGTGCAACATCCCCGGACGAACGAAGTCGTCGGTGTAGCGGGCGCGCCCGGTCAGAAGTCCCAGTCCCTCGACCTTCGTCACGCGTCGGCCGACGGCCGTGTTCTCCTCGTCACCCTCGCCCGTGCCGCCCGTGTCGGACGCGGCTCCCCCCGCGGCCGTGCTCGGCGCGCGCGACATTCGGCTCCCCGCGGCCAGCGCCTCAACGGCCTCGACCGCCTTCACGTATCCGGTGCACCGGCAGAGGTTCCCCGTGAGCCCCTCCCGGATCTCGGTCTCTGTCGGGTGCGGATTCTCGTCGAGGAGCGCCTTCGCTGAGAGCATCATGCCCTGCATGCAGTAGGCGCACTGCGCGGAGCCTCGCGCCAGGAACTCCTCCTGCACCGGGTGCGGGTGTTCCGGGTCGCCCAGCCCCTCGATCGTCGTCACGGCGCGGCCGTCGACGCGCGCGGTGAGCACGGTGCATGAGGGGACCGGTCGCTCGTCGAGCAGAACCGTGCACGTTCCGCAGTTGCCCGAACGGCACCCCGACTTGACGCCCATGTACCCGTGAGCTCGCAGGGTGTCGAGCAGGACCTCCCCCGGTTCCACATCGAGGGACAGAGCATTGCCGTTGACCGTGAAGGTGACCTTCATCTCGTTCACTGCCTCTCGAGGCCCGCGGCCTCTCTCAGCGCCCGTGCCGCCGCCGCCACGGCGACGGCGGAGCGATACTCAGCGGACGCCCGCCGGTCGCCCCGAACGCCCGCGGATTCCACGGCCATCACGGCCGCGCGGTCCACGGTCGCCTCGTCGATCCCGCGCTCCTCAAGGAAGGCCTCGGCCTCGCGGGCCCTTGCGGGCGCGACACCCAGCCCGCCCAGCGCGAGCCGCACGAACGTCCCGGCGGCCCCGGAGGCGGACCCGCCCGTCACTCCGTCCGGGACGCCGTGCCCGACGGCCGCGGCCGCGCTCGCGATCGCAACGTCGAGCCGCTTCCTCCCAACCTTCTGGAAGGAGGCTCGGAGCGACCGAGCCTTCGGAACGCGCACGGCTATGATGATGTCGCCGCGCGAGAACACGGCACGGCGATCGGCGTAGAACGACTCGAGCGGGAACTCCTTCGTCCCGCTCGCCGTCTGCGCACGCACGACGGCGTCGAGAGCCAGGAGCACGGGAGGCAGGTCGGTCGGGAAGTGCCACGCCACGAGGTTGCCTCCGAGCGTGGCGAGGTTTCTGATCGTGTGGTTCGCGACGCCGCTCGCCGCGCGGGAGAGCACCCCGCCCGCGACCGACGAGGCCGCTTCCGAGCGAGCGATGTCGCCGATGCGGACGCAGGCGCCGAGGACGAGCGAACCGTCCGAGGACGCCTCGAGCCTGTCGGCCCCGATGCCGCAGAGGTCGACGGCCGTATCGATCGTCGCCCCCGCATGAACGAGGACCGTCCCACCGGAGAGGTAGAGCGTCGTGCCCGACGCGGCCGCGAACGCCTCGACGGCCTCCTCCGGGGACCCAGGGCGAATGAGTGTTGTGATCGTGGACATCGTCGCCTCGCTCCCGTGACTGAACCACCGACCAGAAGGCAGGATACCGCATGGGGCGACGCCGTTCAAGCCCGCGCAGCGCC
>CAZAQL010000015.1:0-31328 GCA_964487295.1 uncultured bacterium
CCGGCTGATACGTATGGCCGCGATCGCAGCCGTGCTGGCGGTCCAGGCGCTCTTCGTCTACGCGATCCCGTTCATCGTGCTGGCCAGACGCTCGCTCTTCCCGGCGCTGGGCGGCAGTATGCGGATCGCTGTCAGGAAGCCGGTGACGACCTACCTCATCGTGGCCGTTCCGACCGCGCTCGAACTCATTCCCGCCTGGCTCATGCGGAGCGCGACGACCATCGCCACTCGCTTCACGCCCGAGGTGATCGTGGGAGTGCTGGTGGCGTGGGTCGTCATCATCCTCTTCGCGAGCTACTTCACGCTGGGAGCGGCGACGCGCTACTTCCTGTACGCGACGCAGAACGATGGAACGGTCGACTGGGCATCCACGACGCCCGCCGGTCAGAAGAAGGGAGGCGCGTGATGGCACGCAGATGGCTGTCCCTGACGCGGGCGAGCGCGACCGCTCTGTTCCTTCTGGCGACGTGTGTTGCGCTCGTCGGCTGCGAGGGAACCGAACTCACGGCGCGCTATCGCGCGGAGCGGATGGCGTGGCAGGTCATGTCGCTCGAACGCGGCATGTCGGAGAACCCCGAACTCGCGACCGACGAGATGCTCGCCTCGGTAGCGGCGCGTCATCGCGCGATCATCGATCGCTTCCCTCCGCCTGAGACCGTCGACGAGTCGACGGCCGACGAACTCCTCGACATCGCCCGGATCACCGCCAGAAGCAGGATCGCGCTCGCCTCGCTCGTTATGCGGCAGGCGACGGCGGAGACGGCCGAGGCGTCGTTCGCCGAGGCGATCGAGCTTCTGGAGTCGGTGCGCGACGGGTACGCGTTCGATCGCGACCGGGCCATCGAGGCAGGCATCCAGCTCGCCGCGCTGCGGGAGATGACGGGCGACTGGAGCGGCTCGATCGACGAACTCGGGGAGCTTCTCGATCGCTGGGGGCCCGCGGCCGACGAAGCGGGGACGGAGCCCGACCCGCGGATCCTCCGGATCCCGCTCCAGCGCGCCAGAGGCTACGTTGTCCGTGGCATGGAGGACCAGGCCGATCGCGTTTTCCGGGAGGTCGACGAGACCTACGAGGCGTGGGTGCGGCAGTGGGATGGTACGCCGACGGGTCGGGCGGCCCTCGGTCTGCTCGCCGAGTCGCTTCGCGCGCAGGGGCGATGGGAGGACGCGGTCGACGCGTACGAGCGCTTCGACGAGGACTACGGGGACGACGCGAACCGCCCCGGGACCTGGCTGGCGCTGGCCGACATCCACGGCTCCCGCCTGGGTGACGAGGAGGCCGCCCGCTCCTACTACGAGCGCGTCTCCGAGGAGTACGGCGATACGCCAGAGGGCGCGTCGGCCGACATCTCGATCGCGCTGCTTGACATCGACGACGGCGAGCACGAGGCCGCCAGGGATCGTCTGACTTCCGTCATCGAGAGGTTCGTGGACGAGGAGTCGGTCGCGGCGACGGCGAAGCGGCACCGGGCGGCCAGCTACGAGCTCGAGGGTCGGTGGGACGCGGCCATCGCCGAGTACTCGGCCCTGTCCGCGGAGTACCCGACCACGATGTTCGGCCTCGCGGCGCCCCTCAGGGTGGTCGATCTGTACGCGGGCATCGGCGAGGCGGAGGCGAGCGAGACCGCCCTCGAGGAGGCTGCGCAGAGCTACGCGCGCGTCATACAGGACTACGGTGGAACCCCGGCCGAGATGGCCGCGCGGAACTACCTCATCGAGACGCGCGTCCGCCAGGGGGCGTGGGGTGACGCGGCGGAGATGCTCACCGAGACGGCCGAGCGCTTCCCGGAGACGCAGGCCGCGGCCAGCATGCTGCTTCAGGCGGCCGACATCTACGTGGAGGAGATGGGGCGCGCCGACAGGGCCCGCGGCATCCTTGAGATCATCATCGAGCGGTACCCGGACCAGGCGGCGGCCGGTCGGGCCGCGGAGATCCTCGCGACGCTCGAGGAGTGACAGGCTGAGCGCCCGGCGGCCCGTCGCCGCCGGGCATCGGATCCACGGAGTCGGCAGGAGCCACGATGGACGCTTTCTCGATCCTCATTCTGGTCACGTGCGCGGCGTGCCTTGCGGCCGCCGTCGCGGCGCTCGTCAGGAGCCGCCGTCGCGCGGATCGCCTGCTCTTCGCGGCGGGCGCCGCGCTCGCCGCGGTCTGGCTCTTCGCGGTCGGCTCGGTGCGCGTGAGCCCGTCGCCGATCGTTGCTCTCGGCAGAGCGCACGTCGTGGCCGCGCTCGCGCCGGTCCTGCTCATGGTCTGGTTCGCCGTCACGCGCTCGCTGGCCAGAGCGCCGGAGGGCACGTGGTCCGGAAGCAGGCGGGTCGCTCTCGTCGCGCTGACGGCGGTCGTCGGCGTCGGTTGCTGGGCGGGCGCCACAGGCCGTCTCGTTCTGACGGCCGCGCGGACCGACGGCGGGTTCACGCTTCTGCTGACGGAGGCGGGACGGTACGCCGCACTTGGCATGATCGGCGTCTGTCTTCTGAGTCTTTTCCAGCTCGAGGTGACGGCTCGCTCCTCCTCCCGGAGAGCGCTGGCCGGCATCAAGCACGCCCTGATCGGCGTCGGCGCCGCGCTGCTTTATCACCTGTTCGTCCTGGCCACGGCCGCTCTCTACTCGCGCGTTGAGGTCGCCCACGTGGCGGCCGGGACGGCGCCCGTTCTCGCGGGAGTCGGGCTCGTCGCGTGGTCCGTGGTTCGGAGCCGATCCGGCGACGAGCGGATCGTCGTCGGCAGGCCCGTCTTCTACGCATCGGTCACGGCGTTCTTCGCCGGCGCCTACCTGTTCGTGCTCGGGGCCGCCGGGTGGATCGCGCAGGAGCGGGGATGGGGACCGTCGTCCGCGACCGTCGTGTCGATCGTGTTCGCTGCCGTGCTGCTCCTCGTCGTCTTTCTGCTGTCGACACGGACGCGACGCGCCATCCGAAGGTTCATCGACTCGAACTTCTACACGAACCGGTACGACCACCGCCGCGAATGGAGACGGACATCGCGCGCCCTCTCAGGGCTGACACGCGAGGGAGAGATCCTCGAACGCGTCGTGGACCTCGTCCGCGACACGTTCGACGGGGGACCCGTGATCGGAGCGACGTTCGAGCGCGGTCCGGCCAACGTCTCCATCCGGGCGCATCGCGGGCTGACACGGTCGCTGGCGGACGCGGTCGCCGACGTTGATCTCATCGCCGCGCTCGGCGACGCGGAGGGCCCACTCAGGGTCTCCGGTTCGATGCTCGACCCACGGCTCGGAGCCTGGCACGGGCGTCATGGAGACGCTCTTTTCGCGGGCGGTTACGACCTCGCCGTGCCCCTCGGATCGAACGGTGATGTGATCGGCGCCATCCTCATGAGTCCCCGAGACGTCGACTGGCGGGGCTACACCAGGGAGGACCTCCTCCTGCTGGAGCTCATCGGGCGCCAGGCGGGCGGCGCCCTCCTCGCAGCGCGCCTGACCAACGACCTCGCGGCCTCTCGCGAGATGGCGTCTCTGCACCGGGTCTCATCGTTCGTCGTTCACGATCTCAAGAACTCGGCGACCGGACTCCGGCTCATGGCGCGCAACGCAGAGGAGCACATCAGCGAACCGGACTTCCAGAGGGATCTCATCCGTTCGGTCTCCGACACGGCAGACGCCATCGCGCGTGTCATCGAGCGCGTCGCCGGCGGCGCATCGCACGCCGCGGCGTCCGGGGGCGGGACGCTCGAGCAGGCCACCCGGGCCGCGGCGCGGCGGGCGGGAGCCGACGCGCCGGGGTCGGGACTTCGCGTCGAGCTGTCCGGGAACGGAGAGCTTCCGCTCGGGAGGTTCGCGTCGGAGGTCGAGACCGTCCTCGCCAATCTCATAGGGAACGCGGCGAGCGCGATGCGAGGCGAGGGACGCGTCGTCGTGCGGGCGGCGCCCGCCGCCAACGGGAGGATCGTGGTGACCGTCGAGGACTCCGGCCCCGGGGTCCCTCGCGACCTGGCTGAGTCCGGGGAGCTCTTCGCACCGTTCGCACGTGGAAGCTCACCGACCGCGGACCCCGAGTCCGGCGGAGTCTGGAACGAGGACCACGGTCTCGGGATCGGGCTGTACCAGTGCCGGGCGCTGCTGGAGGGGTTGGGCGGCGGCATCGAACATGTACCCGGAGAGAGCGGGGCGACCTTTCGGTTCTGGCTTCCACGGGCGGAGCGACGATGATGCGATCGACCACGCCGGAGAGACCTCGGATACTCGTCGTCGAAGACGACGCGGCCGTGCGGACCCAGCTCCGCTGGACGTTCGCGGACGACTACGATGTCGAGACGGCGTCGACGCAGTCGGAGGCCCTTGCGCTCGCCGAGAGTCTGAGACCGGGCGTCATCACGCTCGATCTGTCGCTGCTGGGCAGGCCCGGGGAGACCGAGGAGGGGTTCGACATCCTGCCCGTGCTGCACGCGATGGATCCCCAAATGAAGATCATCATCGTCACCGCGAGCGACGACCTGGACCGTGCGGCCCGGGCCCTGGCCCTCGGAGCGTTCGACTACTACGTGAAGCCCATCGACAGGGATGAGCTGCGCGTAGTGGTTCAGCGAGCTTTCAGACTGCGCGGGATCGAGGGACACGCGAGGCGGTCGGGGAATGGGGCGGCCGCGGTCCCGGGCATGATCGGCGTCTCGCCGGGGATGCTCGAGGCGTTCTCGTGGGCCCGGCAGGCAGTCGGGTCCTCGCTGCCGGTCCTCATCGCGGGAGAGCCGGGGACAGGCCGACAGCGGCTCGCGAACGCCATCCATCGTCTGAGCCCGCGAGCGGACGGTCCGTTCGAGATCCTCGCCGGGGGCACGCTCGCGGACGCGCTGGCGCGGGGGAGAGGCGGCACGGTCCTCGTAGCGGACGCGTCGTTGACGGCCCGGGTCGAACGCGACCTCCGCGAGCTGCTCGTCGCTGGAGACGGCGGAGCCGACGTGCGGATCATACTCTGCGCCGACAGCCTCTCGCCCGTTCCCGGTCGAATCACACGACGCGAGACCGGCGGCACCGAGCGCGCGTGCGATCTCGTCGAGTGCATCAGGATCACGCTTCCGCCGCTGCGCGACCGCGACCGGGACGTCGTGCTCCTCGCCGAGTCGTTCGCGAGTCGGTTCGCAGGCGACCGAAGCGGCCGCACGCCGGCTTTCACGCGGTCGGCCGTGCGCGCGCTTCTGGCATACGAGTGGCCGGGGAACATACCCGAGCTCATCAACCGCGTGCGCCGGGCCGCGGAGTCGCGGCGAGGCGGACGGATCACGCCCGGCGATCTCGGACTCGTCACGGCCGCTCTCTCGGACCGGACGCTGGGCGAGGCCCGGAGTGAGCTCGAGCGCGAGATGGTGATGGAGGCGATGAGGCGGAGCGGGGGCAACGTCTCGCACGCGGCGCGCGCTATCGGCGTCAGCCGGCCGACGATGTACGATCTGCTCCGTAAGCTGGGCGTGGACCCAGGCGAGTACAAGGGGCGCGCGTAGCGGGTCCCGGGTGAGAAGGGGTCCGGTTGACACCCGGGCGGGCCGCGCCTAGAATCACGATTCCAAAGGGAGCGTCTTCTGAAGGAGCGAGCGATGAGATCTGCACGAATGCTCACAGCGCTGTGCGTCACGTTCGTGACGATCGCGGCGTCGTTCGGCGCGGCGTCCGCTCAGACGGGAGGCGTCGTCATCACGTCCGTCCCGTCCGGAGCGATCGTCGAGCTTTCCGGCGAGCACGTACTCCGCGGGGTCACGCCGTGGAGGCTCGACCGCGGATTGTCCGGTCCGTTCAGGGTCCGGGCGTACAAGCTTGGCTACAACGACTGGGAAGGGCTGGTCATGCTGTCCGACACCCGCAGGGATTCGATCGCGGTCAGACTGACGGCCAAGACGCCGCTCGGCGCCGGCCTCAGGTCGGCGGTCGTTCCCGGATGGGGGCAGTTCCACACGGACCAGAACGGAAAGGGCGCGGCCTTTCTCATCGCCGAGGCGGTGACGGTCGGAGCGGCCTTCTGGGCCGACGCCAAGCGCGACAAGGCCGAGGAGCACTACGAGGACGCGCGGGCGCTCTATCTCGAGGCGGCCCAGGCTGACGAGGTGGAGGCGCGCTACGAGGAAATGCTGGACGCCTTCGACGAGTACGAGGACCGTCACGTTCTGAGGCGCCGGCTCATCTACATCGCCGGCATCGTCTACCTGGCGAACATCGCCGACGCGATCTTCCTGTTCCCCGAGCCGGGAACAGGCTCCTTCGCGGCAACGCAGCCGGAGCGGCCGGCGTTCTTCGCCGACGTTCAGCCGGACGCCGTCACCTTCGGCGTCAACGTGCCGTTCTGAGAGCGGCGATACGGGAGGTGCCATGATGAAGACGAGGATCACACTCCTCACGGCGCTCGTTGCTCTCGCCGCGGCGTTCCTGTTCGGATGCCTCGGGGACATCACCGAGCCCACGCCCTGGAATCCGGCCGACCCGGAGAATCCCGATACGGACTCGGTCGAGCCGCCCCGCCCCTCGGGGCTGACCGCCGTCGTCTCCGACCGGCTCGTCTCGCTGAGCTGGGACATGAGTGACACGACGGGAGTGGATGAGTACATCGTCTACCGCTGGGAGGTGCAGGGGGAGGAGGAGGAGTACGAGGAGGTCGCGACGTCGACGGAGATGGCCTACGAGGACGCTCAGGTGAGGAACGGGGTCGAGTACTCCTACAAGGTCTCCGCCGTCAACCGCCACGGGCTGGAGGGCGCGATGTCGTATCCGATGTCCGCGACCCCGCGTATCTTCAGCATCGCGATCAACGGGGGAGAGGCGAAGACCGCATCACGGAACGCCGTGTTGACGATGTCGGCGTCCGGGGTGACGGAGCTCATGATGCTCTCGAACACGCCCGACATGGCCGGTTCCCAGTGGCAGCCCTACGTGACGGCCGTCGAGTGGGAGCTGACGGCCGGCGACGGAACGAAGAGCGTGTACGCCAGATTCCGCGACAACGAGGACAACGAGTCACTCGTCGTGAGCGACGACATCGAACTCGACCAGACCGCCGTGATCACTGCCGTCACCGAGGATACCGGCGGAGCCGTCATGTTCGTCGGCGACACGATCCACTTCACGCTCGACGCCGGGGAGACGGGCGGCGATGCGACCGTCGACATCGGCTCCATTGCGGTCGGCATCGTGCTCAAGGATGACGGCAGCTTCGGCGACGATACGGCGGGCGACGGGCTCTACGAGCGCGACTTCGTCGTCGAGGCGGGCTCGGAGATCATCGGCGCGACGGTCATCGGGCGGTTCTCTGACGAACTCGGCAACAGCGCCGAGCCGCTTCAGGCCGTCGGGACCGTGACCATCCAGGAGCCACCGACCGCGGTGGTCATGGACGATCCGGTCGCACTGACCGAGCGGGCCATCGCGCTCTCGTGGAGCCGGTGCAGCGACTATGACTTTGACCGGTATCGTCTGTTCCGTTCGGAGACGCCGGGCGTGCCGAGCGCGCCGGACCGTGAACTCGTCGCCGAGATCACGAATCAGGGCGAGACGACCTACGGCGACTACGGGCTCGAACCCGAGACCACCTACTACTACATGATCGACGTGGTCGATGAGATCGGCCTGACGGCATCGAGCAACGAGGTCTCAGCCGCGACGCTCGCCAACGAGGTTCCGGAGCCCGTCGTGCTCTACGAGCCGTGGGCGCCGGACACGACCTCCGTCATGCTGTCGTGGACGCAATCGGACGCCGAGGACTTCGCGGCGTACGAGCTGTTCGTCTGGGAGGAGATTCCTCCGGATCCGCCCGCGACGGACGAGAAACGCCTCATCGCGCGCCTGAACACGATCGGGGAGACCTTCTACACGCACGAATCACTGCTGCAGGGTGTCGTCTACTGGTACGAGGTCGCGGTCGTGGACTCGCTGGGAGCCCGCGCGCTGTCGAACACCGTGACCGGACAGCCCCGGCCGACCCCATGACGTCCCGGCCACGCGTGGGCTGAGAGGCTCCGCGTCGCCGATACAGAGCGGCGGCCCGTCCACCAAGCGTGGGCGGGCCGTCGTGTATCAGCGCCGGACCGTTGTGCCCGACCCTCCCGTCGTTCAGCGCATCCGCAGACACACATCACCATAAGTGGCCGTCCTGAAGCTCTTTACGGCATCCACGTCCGGATGCTGCCGCTCATTCCGCCTCGGTACACGCTCGCATCGCTCTGTTACTTACTAGATGGCACAGCTTGTGCAAATGAGTGAGTGTGCGCATCTACCACTCTCTCCTCGTCCGTGCGCGCAGGAGCAGCATCTTGGGACCCGTGGGAGCCGTGCAGGCACTCGAGAAGCCTCGGTCGCACAGGCCGGTCCACTGACCCCCACAACGGGCCGGCCGCAGTACTCACCGTACTGGCTACCCCCTATGCACCCGCCTCCGGCTCCGCGGGTCCCGGAACCGAGAACAGGAGAGGCTCTGAGCGTGATCGGAACGGGACGAATGGGGACGTGCGTCCGAGCGGCCGTGTTGACGTCGCTCGTGATGCTCTGCTGCGCCAACGCGGCGTGGGGTCAGGACACCGGCACCCACGTCATCGTCGGCGTGGAGCCTCTGGGAGCCTACGATGTCGCCGTGGGAGGCGAGCCGGTCCCGGAGAGCCCGGTCACGTCGAGTCCGATCGGGATTCTGGCGTTCGAGCTCGACCCGTCGGGCCTGCCGCCGGGGCCGGCCTCTGTGATCATCTCCCAGAACGGTGATCTCATCATCGGCAACGTCGCCGTCTCCTCGATCACCGAGTCGAGCGCAGTCGTGACGTGGAACACCAACGCCCCGGCGTCGTCACGAGTCGACTACGGCACCTCACCGGCGTACGGCTCGTCCAGCCCGGTCGGCACCGAACTCGTCACAAGCCACAGCGTCACGCTCGACGGGCTCGTCGGAGGCACTCACTACCACTTCCGCGTCGTCTCCGAGAGTCCCACGGCCGGCACCGCCGAGTCCGGCGGCCACACATTCGACACGCCCCTTCCGGATCTCGTCATATCAGGGGTGTACGTGAGCAACGTCACCTCCAGCGTGGCGAGGATCCGATGGCTGACGGATCGGCCTTCGTCCTCGCAGGTTCTCTACGGAGCAACTGAGAACTACGACAGCGAGACCGCCTTGGACCCTACGCTCGTGACCAGTCACGACGTCGTCGTGGATGGCCTCGAGCCTGACACCGAATATCATTACGCCGTTGTGAGCGTGGATGCGAACCAATACTCGACCCAGTCTGCGGACGCCACGTTCACAACGGCGGTCATACCTCTCGTGGTCTACGACGTCACGGTCAGCGCCGGCATCGATTCCGCCGTCGTGACGTGGCGCACGAACCGGCCGGCCGACACACGCGTCGAATACGGTCCGGACGCAGGATACGGCTTCGAAACGCCGCTCAAGACGGCGCTCGTCGAGGAGCATAGCGACACCCTCAGAGGGCTCAGCAGCGGTGAGACGTACCACTACCGCGTGCGGAGCGAGGCGCAGGAAGGAGACGTCGCGTACTCGGAGGACGCCGTCTTCGAGACCGAGCTCGGGCCGCTCGTCCTGACCGACATCCAGGCGGAGAGCGGCACGAGCGCGGCGACGATCACGTGGGTGACCAACCGGGTCGCGGACTCTCAGGTCGAGTACGGGCTCACGGACGCGTACGGCCACACCACGACGCTCGATCCGGACCTCGTGTTCGGTCACGAGGTCGAACTCACGGGGCTCGACCCCGGGAGCGCCTATCACTACCGCGTCAGGAGCGAGGATGAGCACGGGTTCGTGGAGTGGTCCGACGGGCGAACGTTCGAGACGGACGTTCCACCGCCGGCGATCGACGGCGTCGAGGTGACCTCCGTCGGCGTCACCTGGGCGGTCGTGGAGTGGAACACCGACCAGGCGACGGACGGCTGGGTTCTGTTCGGCACGTCCGAGTCGTACGGTGATTCCACGGCCAGTCCCTGGGTTCTCACGACGGCGCACGCCTGCACGCTCACCGGCCTCGCGGAGGGCACCGTACATCACTTCGCCGTCGGAGCCCGGAACGCCTCCGGCGGGGTCTCGGTGACGGGCGACGCGACATTCGAGACCATGCACGGCACGCCGATGGTGCCGCCGGAGCTCAACGGACCGACGGCGAGGCCTCTGAGCGCCATGTCGGTGCTCGTGACGTGGACGACCGACGTCCCGGCCTCCTCGACCGTGCGCTTCGGCGTGGCGGACGGCGAGACGACGGTCGTGGAGGATCCGGCCCCGGTGCTCATCCACGAGGTGCTGCTCGCGCCCGTCGTTCCGTACGTGGAGTACGAGTACGTCGTCGAGAGCTGTTGCCCGGGCGGCTCGGCCACGAGCGAGCCGTGTTCCTTCAGAACCGGACCGTCGTTCGGCGAGAGCGCTGACGGGAAGGACCCGCTGATCATCCGACCTGGCATCTTCATCGTCGGCGAGCGCGACGCTCATATGCGGTGGGCCACCGACCGGGCCTGCAGCACGTGGATCGAGTTCGGGAGGGACGCCGAATACGGCGTCATCGTCCCCGGGGAGAGCACGGGTGAGTGCGGATACGAGTGCACGCTCGACGGGCTCGCGCCGGGGACCGAGTACCACTTCGTGATCTGCGCGGTCGATGAGGCGGGGAACACGGTTCGCAGTGAGGACCAGTCCTTCCAGACGCTGTCGCCGCCGGACCTGTGGCCGCCGGAGCCTCCGCGAGACCTCGCCTGTCTGCCGGGGGAAGCGTGTGTCGAGCTCGTGTGGACCGGTTCGACCGAGCCCGATCTCGCGGGCTACAACGTGTACCGCGTTCGCATGAGTGATGAGCCCGCGGCGCCGGGCAGGACCGAGAAGCTGAACGAGTCGCTCGTCGCATCGGCGCTCTTCGTCGACGTGCACGTCGACGCCGGAATGACGTACGCGTACCAGACGACGGCCGTGGACAGCTCGGGCAACGAGAGCGCACACTCGGCCAGCGTCTCGATCACACTGCCGCCCCCGCCGCCGGGCGCGGTGGCGTTCGCGCAGTATCCGAACCCGACGCGGGGTGAGAGCGTCATGGCGTTCGCCGTGCCGGGGCCGGGTCCCGTGGACGTCGACCTCAGAGTCCTGTCGATCGACGGCCGCGTCGTTCGCCGGCTCGCACGCGGCCCGTATCCCCCGGGGGAGCACGCTCTCACCTGGGACGGGCTCGACGGGACCGGCGAGCGCGCCGCCAGCGGCGTATACGTCTGTGAGCTCCGCGTCGACGGGTCCGTCACAAGGCGCAAGATGACCCTCCTGCGCTAGACTCGCGGCTCATGCCTTCCTTCACATCCTTTGCAAGTCGTCATCTCCTCGTCGGTTAGCGCGACGATTGCCGTTGACAGGCGCCGCTCGTGGTGATTCAATACCCTCGCGCGTACACCGGATCACATCCGGACATCACTGGAGAGGAAGCGAGCGCAGCGCGTGCTGCGCGAAAGGCGTTATGCGCCGGGGGGATCACATGCGAGGACATGTCACGGCGGTCATGGCGCTCTGCCTTCTCGCCGCGGTGGCGGCTCCATCGAACGCGAGCTTCGTCTCGGAGCTCCTGTTCCTGGGCGAGGGGACGTACGACCACGACGCCAATCCGAAGGATCCGATGGGGTACGGGAGTTTCGGGAGCACGGTGGCGGACTTCGACATCATCCTGCGGACGCCCGAGGAGGCGTGCCACTGGTATCTGAACACGGACGTCACGCTGTCCTGGACGGAGCAGAATGGAGCGCTCGGGGCGACGCACGTGGTCCGGATGGACCAGGCCGGCATATGGGCCGACGAGCATCTGGTGGAGTGGACGGACCTGGGATACGACTGGACCTCTCAGCTGGGCATACATCTCGGCTATCACGATCCGGGCGCACTCGACTCCTACGATCCGCTGAACATCATCGGTGATCACAGCTGGGACATTGACGGCGGCGGTGACGATCTTCTCGCCACGGTCTCGCCGAGTTCGACGCCGCGTTACCGCTACCACCTTGCCGCAGAGCAGATGCGCTCCATGAGCTGGCTGGGATCGATGCCGCTGGGCGAACTGGCCACCGAGTGGATGGGGACGTTCACAGGCGGACTGCCGCTCGACGGCCTGGAGCTGGGGTTCAACAAGATCGCCCCGTTCCTCTCCGAGTGGGACGGGCGCTCGTACGACGTGTCGTACCGCGGCCGTGTCCTGCTGACGGCCGACTCGGCGTCGCCGGTCCCAGAGCCCTCGACGCTGCTGCTCCTGGCCGCCGGCCTTGTCACCGTGGGCTCACTCGGCCGACGCGGCAGGCGCCGCTAGTCCGCGCGCGTGACGGGTCGCACCGCCGGGGGGCAGTTCCCGGCGCACGCGCAGTGTAGTGAACGGCAGGCCATGAAAGAGCACCTCTCTCGGGGCCGATCGGAAGACCGGCCCCGGGTTGCATTCGCCCGGCACCCCCACAGAAGATTGCTCTTGTCTAGTGAGTGGAATCGTGATAGTATTGAGCATGTGGGAGAGAACAACGTCGAGCCACTTCACGGAGGGAACACGATGAGAGCGCTCACGCTTGCGACGATTCTGGTGCTCATATTGTCTCTGGCCGGCACCGCTGGAGCCAGTCTTCTCAGCGACTGGTTCGGCGTCGAGCTTTCGACCTCGGCCGGCGTCTTCGATCACGACTGGACGCCCGCCTCGTCGACCGCCGACTACGTCATCGACGACAACTGGAGCGCCTATCACGGCCGGCCGGCTCACGGGGGTGAGCTGTTCGACGTCGAGGCGATGTACTTCGACAACGACGCCACGAACGCGTACATCGCGGTCGTGACCTCCTTCAATGTCCCGGGTGGCGTGAACTACCTCGGCCAGCACATCACCGCCGGCGACCTCGCCATGGACATGGGACTCGGCGACTACTCGCTGGGCGTCGACATCGACGGCGGGACGGGACGCCTCGCGCAGACGAGCGTCAGTGACTGGTACCAGGGCAGCTCGGCGTTCGTCGCCGAGCCCGGTCTGACGAACTTCAGCGGTGGCACGACGCTCGGCGTCGGGTCGCTGAACTGCTACGACTACGGACTGGCCGAGAGCGGCTACGGAACGTACGTGTTCGAGCTCACCATCGATCGCGGCCTTCTGACGAACCCGGCGTTCACGCAGCAGGTGGCGCTTGAGTGGACGATGGGATGTCGCAACGATGTGCTCGGGCTCGAGGGTGACTTCGACGACGACACGGTCGTGCCTGAGCCGAGCACTCTGCTGCTCCTGGGGACCGGCCTTCTGGGGATGGTCGGCGTCGCGAGGCGCCGCATGAAGTAGGCTTCGGGGCGACTCGAGAGAACAGGAACGGGGCAGGGGGAGATCCCTTGCCCCGTTTTGCGTGTCTCACGGGTGATGTCGATCCAGCGCGTCCGCCCTTTGGTGCGTCCTGCTGTGGTGCGTCCTGCTGCGGTGCGTCCTCTGTGGTGTGTCCGCAGGTGTGTGCCTGCGGCTGCGGTGCGTCAGCTCGCCGACGATGCGTCAGTCGTCCCAGCCCTGGTTCTCGAGAAGCTGCTCCTCCGGGACGTCACGCCGGGGTCTGGCGGGTGAGCCGACGACGACCTTTCGCGGCTGCGCGTCCGACGTGAGGACCGACCCTGCTCCGACGACCGCATCCGCCCCGACCGTTCTGCCCGGCAGGATCACCGCGCCCGCGCCTATCCTCCCGCCCTTCTCGACCGTGACGCCCTTGAAGTGCTTGAAGCGCTCCTCGGTGCGCCCGATGAAGTTGTCGTTCGACGTGATGACGCCGGGGGCGACGAACACCCGGTCGGAGAGCTCGGAGTAGGCCGTGATGTAGCACTCGCTCTCGAGCTTGCACCGGCGACCGACCACACAGTGGTTCTCGACCGTGACGCCGCGGCCGACGATGGAATACTCGCCGACGGTGACGTCCTCGCGGATGGAGGCGAGGTCCGCGACGAGCACACGGCGCCCGAGCCGGCACCCGGCGTACACTACAACACCCGCACCCAGCAGGCACTCGTCGTCGATGACGGCCGGGGCGACGGCGCTGCCGTCGGTCGTCGCGGAGAGTGCGGCCTTCATCGGGAGCTTGCCCACAACGGCCCCGTCGTCTATCCGCACGCGGTCTCCGATCGTCGTGCCGGCGTGGATGACCACGTTGCTGCCGATCTCACAGTCATCGCCGATGGTCACATCGGCGTGGATGACCGTGAAGAACCCGAGCGATGTGCCCGGGCCGACCGACGCGGACGGATGCACGAACCTCTCCATGGGGTCCATTCCTTTCGCTCTGTTGTCACGTTCAGATCAGCCGTACCGGCTGGCCGCCCGACTTGAGGGAACGCTGTGCGGCGTCGAGGACCTTGACGACGCGCAGCCCGTCGCGCGCGTCTGAGCGGGGAGTCGTTCTGTTCTCGACGCAGTGGATGAAGTGCTGGCACTCGAGACGGAGCGGTTCGGCGGTCGGCAGGGCGGGGATCGTAACCTCCCCGAATCTGAGCGAGAGCGACTCGTCGTACGCCACGAACTTCCCCTTCTTTCCGTTGCCGTTCCCGTTTCCGTTGACGCCCTTGTCGTACACGCGGATCTTCTCGCGGGCCTCCATGTCGTCGAAGACCACCATCTTCCTGCTGCCGACGAGCGTCGTTCTGCGGACCTTGTGCGGGTCGAGCCAGGAGACGTGGATCTGTGCGAGCCGGTCCTGGCTGAAGCGCATGCTGAGGAAGACGACGTCCTCGATGTCTGGCTGGATGTAGGCCGCGCCGCGCGCGGAGACCTCGATCGGCTCCTCGCCGAGGAGGTAGAGGATGATCGAGATGTCGTGCGGCGCGAAGCTCCACAGCGCGTTCTCGTCCTGACGGATCTTGCCCAGGTTGACCCGCTCCGAGTAGAGGTAGTACGGGTCGCCCAGTTCGCCGGAGTCCAGAAGCTCCTTCATCTTCAGGACGCCCGGGTGATACTCCAGCAGATGGCCGACCATCAGGACACGCTGGTGCTTCTCGGCGAGCCGGACCAGCTCCTCGGCGTGTTCGAGCTCGAGCGTCATCGGTTTCTCGACGAAGACGTCCTTGCCCGCCTCCATGGCGCGCCTCGCGAGCTCGAAGTGGGTGACCGCCGGCGTGGCGATGACGACCGCCTCGATGTCGGGATCCTGGAAGATCCGCTCCGGATCGGTCGTGGTCAGCACCTCGGGCCGACCGGCCAGAAGACCGCTGCAGCGCTCTCCGTCGAGATCGCAGCAGGAGCGGAGTTCGCTCTCGGACATGGTGAGGAAGTTTCTGAGGAGGTTCTTCCCCCAGGCCCCCGTTCCGATGATGCCGGTTCTGATCACTGTGTTCCCCGTCCTCTCGTCTCGGCGTGGCTCGTGGCTCCTGACGGGTCGGCGACCGGCCCCGCGCCCCCCGGCCGGTTCACGATGATGTGACTCTATCGCCTTTCCCCCGCACTGGCAACGTCCTTCGAGAAATGCAATATGCGTACCAGCGTCCAGCTCCCGGGCTCGCCGCTTGGGACATCCGGAGGGGCGTGCTACAATCAATGACAACCACACATCCAGCAAGGAGATACCATGCAGCTACGGTCCGACGACGGAGGACGCCGAACCCCGTCCACGCCGCCCGTCCGGCGCAGGATGCGTGCGGCCGTCGCAGCGATGCTCGTTCTGCTCACCATCGGCGCCAGCTGTCAAGCGCTGGCCGGGGACGGCGCCGACACGTCGGGACGCCCCCCGGCCCGTCGGTTCGCCGGCGGCGCCGGGTCGCCGACCGGCCGCTGGAGGGAGGTCGTCCCGCCCGAGGCATCGGCGGAGGATCTCACCGAGGAGCAGCGACGCCAGCTCGAGCAGCTCGAGTCGATCGGCTACCTGGGCGCATCGCGCCCCGCCGGCGCCGCGAGCGGCGTCACGGTCCACGACCGGGGGCGCGCCTTCCAGGGGCTCAACTTCTACTCCTCAGGCCACGAGCCGGGCGCCGTCCTGACCGACATGGACGGCACCGTGCTGCACACCTGGCGGTGTGACTTCCTCGACGCGTGGCCCGACCGTCCCGACCTGGTCTCGCCGGTGCGGACGAGCCACTGGCGCCGCGCGTACCTCTACGAGAACGGAGACGTTCTGGGCATATACGAGGGCGTCGGGATGGTCAGGATCGATAGCGACTCGAACATCCTGTGGAAGCACCTCGGCGGCGAGCATCATGATCTCGAGGTCATGGATGACGGGAGGATCTTCGTCCTGAGCCGGGAGTCGAACGTCGTCCCCGAGGTCAGCGAGAGTTCGCTCGTGCTCGAGGACTTCGTGACCGTTCTCGATTCGAACGGCGTCGAGCTCAGCCGGAGGTCGATCCTCGACGCGATCTTCGACTCGCGCTACCATCAGGCGGTCAAGGCGCTGAACTTCCGCACGGCCGGGGACATCACGCACACGAACACGCTTCACCTCCTCGACGGGACGCTCTCCGACGTGCTGCCGGCGTTCCGGGCGGGCAACTTCCTCATCTCCTTCAGGAAGCTCGACGCGATCGCCGTGCTCGACCACGACGAGAACAGGCTCGTGTGGCTCATGGCGGGTCCGTGGCTGGGTCAGCACCAGCCGGAGCTCCTGGAGAGCGGTCATATCCTGCTCTTCGACAACGGTGGCGCCGGCCCTCGTTCCCGTGTCGTCGAGTTCGATCCGGTCACGCAGGAGGACATCTGGGTCTACGGCGAGGAAGCGGGGCAGGAGTTCTACACCAAGTCGTGCGGAACCGCGGCACGTCTGCCGAACGGCAACACCCTGATCACGGAGTCCGACAACGGGCGAGCGTTCGAGGTGACGCCGGGCGGGGAGACGGTCTGGGAGTACTGGAACCCGGAACGCGCCGGCGTTGGAGGAGAACTCATCGCGACCCTCTTCGAGATGCTTCGGCTCCCCGAGGACTATGCGGACAGCTGGTTCACCGGGGCGGCCTCGCCGTGATGATGGGGGCGAAGGCCGGTGGCGCCGGGGACCCCTTGACCTCGGCGCGGCCCAGGCCCTAGACTCGCAGGACGTTCATCCAACGACGCGACGTCGGCGCGCCCCCGGCGAGCGCATCCCGCAGCATCACTCCGAAGGAGAGGCCTGTGGACAAGACAGAGCTGATGTTCAAGGAGCTGACCGAGGCGAACGGCATCTCGGGATTCGAGGACGAGGTCGCCGATCTGATGGCGAAGTACGTGGAGGACGTGGCGACGGTCTCCTACGACAAGCTCGGAAGCCTCGTCGCCGAGAAGAAGGGCAAGTCGGATGAGCCTCGCGTGATGATCGCAGGCCACATGGACGAGATAGGGTTCATGGTCAAGAGCGTCACGAAGGAGGGGTTCATCAAGTTCCTGCCGATCGGCGGGTGGTGGGGCCACGTCGCACTGTCGCAGCGCGTGCTCGTCAGGACCAGCAAGGGCGACCACGTCGGCGTCATCGGGTCGAAGGCGCCGCACGTGCTCCAGCCAGAGGAACGCAAGAAGGTCCTCGACATCAAGGATATGTACATCGACGTCGGAGCCGCCGGCAAGTTCGACGTGAAGAAGACGCTCGGCGTCCGTCCCGGCGATCCCATCATCCCGATCTCCGATTTCACGATCCTCGGCAACAAGAAGACCTACGCGGCGAAGGCCTGGGACGATCGTATCGGCGTGGCCGCCGTCATCGACGTGCTCCACAAGATCGGCAAGACGCATCCGAACACCGTCTTCGGTGTCGGCACGGTGCAGGAGGAGGTCGGGCTCCGCGGCGCCCGGACGAGCGCGAATCGGGTCGACCCCGATGTGGCCTTCGCGATCGACGTGACGATCGCGACGGACACGCCCGGATGCGACGGAGCGGGGGAGAACCTGGGCGACGGCGTCGGCATCATGGTGTATGACGGGAGCGCGATCCCGAGCCGGAGACTTCGCGACCTCGTGATCGACACGGCCGAGAAGAACAAAATCCCGTACGTGCTGACGGCGCTCACGCGTGGCGGCACGGACAGCGGGACGATCCAGTTCAATCGCGAGGGCGTGCCGTGTCTGACGTTCGTCGTTCCGACGCGCTACATCCACGGCCACGTCGGCGTCCTGCACAGGAAGGACTACGACGCGCTCGTCAAGCTTCTGGTCGCGGTGATCAAGCGGCTGGACAAGAAGACCGTCGCGTCGCTGACTCGGTAGCCCCGGGCCGCGCACATATGCGGCGACTCCTGAGAGAGCGAGCGGCGCGGGCGGCCTTCCGGCTGCCCGCGCTCGCTCTTCTTCGGACGAAGGGCCGCCGGCGAGCGGCGAGACGTCGAGGAGGTGCAATGAGCATCATCGAACGGCTGTTCTCGAGGGAGCGGGTCCTCATCGGCGTCGTGCACGTCGCGCCGCTGCCCGGGAGTCCGAGATGGTCGGGCGACATGCGGACCGTCGTCGAGCGCGCCCTTGCGGACGCCGCGGCATACGAGAGCGCCGGGTTCGATGCCGTCATCCTCGAGAACTACGGTGACGCCCCGTTCGCGAGGGAGTTCGCCGGGCGCGGCGCGGTCGCGGGACTCGCGGCCGTCGCCTCGCGCGTGGCCGACCGCACGACGCTTCCGCTCGGCGTCAACGTCCTCCGAAACGACGCGCTCTCGGCCGTCGCGGTTGCGGCCTCGGTGGGAGCGTGCTTCATCCGCGTGAACGTCCACACGGGCGCCGCCGTGACGGACCAGGGCATCATCCAGGGCGATGCACGGTCCACGTTGCTGGCGGTTCGGGACTGCGCACCCGGTCTCGCCGTGTTCGCGGACGTCTGCGTCAAGCATGCCTCGCCGCTCGGATCGACGACGCTGGAGCGTGAGGCCGCCGACGCGGTGGAACGCGGCGGAGCGTCGGCGCTCATCGTGACGGGCGAGGCGACCGGGGAGCAGGCTTCGCTCGAGGACGTCTCCCGCATCCGGGCAGCACTTCCCGACGTGCCTGTGTTCGTCGGGAGCGGAGCGACCACGGAGACGATTCCAGGAATCCTCGAAGCCGCGTCCGGCATCATAGTCGGAAGCGCTGCGATGGCCGGCGGGCACGCCGGCGGTCCCGTTGACGCCGACCGGGCGCGGGCGCTCGTTCAAACCGCCAGATGACCGTCTGACGAGGAGAGCCTCCTGAGACCCTACATCTGCCTGAGCGCGGGGCTTCTCGCGCTGTGGCTTCTCCTGACCTGGAGCCTCGACCCCCAGGAGGTCGCCGCGGGCCTCGTGGTGTCGCTCGTCATCGCTGCGATAGCGAGAGGCGCCGTGAGCGCCGTGACCGGATGCCCGGGCTCGGTGTTCCGTCGGGCCATCTGGCTTCTCGCGTACATACCGTATCTCCTCAGAGCCATCGTCGCGGCGAACATCGACGTCGCGAAGCGTGTCATCAATCCGAGGCTGCCGATCCGCCCGGGCATCGTCAAGGTGCGCACGACGCTCGAGAGCCCGCTCGGCAGACTCTTCCTGACGAGCTCCATCACACTCACACCCGGGACGCTCACGGTCGAGACGTCCGGACGCGAGCTCTATATCCACTGGATCGACGTGGAGGCCGACGGCGTCGAGGAGGCGTCCGAGAGGATCGTCCGCGGCTTCGAGCGCTACCTGGAGAGAATCTTTGGCTGACAACATCCTGCTCATCGCGCTGGTCCTCGCGGCCGGCGCCGTTCTGCTCGCGGTTCTGAGGCTCCTCAGGGGGCCGACCGCCGCCGACAGGGCCGTCGCGCTCGACGTGATGACGCTCGTCTTCGTACCGGGCATGGTCGCGCTCGCCGTTCTGAGCGGCAGACAGATCTACCTCGATGTCGCGCTCGTCTACGGGGTGCTCTCCTTCCTCGGCGTGATGTCGCTCGCCCGGTACTTCGACCGGGGCATCTAGAACGGGCTTCCGCGACGGTGTCGCGGGGCTGAGGATCCGGAGGCGGCGCCGGAGGGCGCCACGGGAGTCGCAATGGTCGTACGTGAGATCATCGGGGCGATCGTGACCGTCGCGGGGAGCGTGTTCCTGCTGCTCGGGGCCATCGGCGTCGCGCGGATGCCCGATCTCTATAATCGGATGCAGGCCGGCACGAAGGCGACCACGCTCGGGAACCTCCTGACGCTCGCCGGGCTCGGGATCCTCATGCCGGCGTGGCTCCCGAAGATCCTCCTCATCGCCGTCTTCGTGCTCGTGACGAACCCGATCTCCTCGCACGCGCTCGCCCGCGCCGCGCACGGGGCGGGAGTGCCGCTCGCGCCGCGCTCCGTGAAGGACGCGCTGGCCGCCGACGCTGGCCGCTCTTCGAGCGGCTCGGCCGACGCGTCGCGTCGGCAGCGGAAGAAGGGAGGCGCCGGTGATCTGGGTTGATGCACTCGTCGTCGCCCTCATGCTCGTCGTCGCCGTGACGGCGACCCTGGTGAGGAACCTCGTCTCGGCCGTCATCATGGTCGGCGTCGTGAGCCTCCTGGTCTCCTACCTGTTCCTCCGGATGGGGGCGCCGGACGTCGCCATGACCGAGGCGGCCATCGGCGCCGCGCTCACGACGGTCATCTTCCTCATCGCTCTCAGGCGGACGGGGGAGGACCGATGACGCGCACCCTCGTGACCATCATCGTGCTTCTCGCCGTGGCCGCTCTCTTCTGGGGACTCGTCTCGCTCGGAACGCCCGACGGACTCGGCGACGTCAGCCGGCACTACGTCGAGCGCGGCATCCGCGAGAACCGCGCGGCGAACATCGTCACGTCGGTCGTGGTCAACTACCGGGGTCTCGACACGCTGGGCGAGGTGACCGTCCTGTTCCTCTCGGTGACCGGAGCCGCGTTCGTGCTCCGGAGGCGCGAGCGGAAGCCGGTCGACCGGAAGGCGGGCAGGGCGAGCGAGATCGTGCAGACCGGCGCGCGCGTCCTTGTCGCCCCAATGATGCTCTTCGGCGCGTACATCTTCGTTCACGGCCATCTGACCCCCGGCGGCGGATTCCAGGGGGGCGCGGTCGTGGCGTCGGGCGTATTGCTGCTCCTGCTCGCGGACCGCGAGCGGGCTCTTCCGCACGGGCTGATGTCCTGGCTGGAGTCGCTCTCGGGGTTCGGGTTCGTGCTGGCGGGTCTGGCCGGTCTCTGGGTGACCGGTTCGTTCCTCGCCAACCGTGACGTTCTCCCGCTCGGTGAGTGGAATCGCCTGCTCTCCGGCGGCCTCATCCCCGTCATCTACATCCTCATCGGGCTCAAGGTCGGCTCGGAGCTGGCCGCGCTGCTGGACGTCATGATGCGGGGCGAGTCCGTCGCGGGAGCGCACGGCGGCTCAGCGGGCGTCCACCGGCCGAAGGGCGTCCACCGGACGACGGGTGCCCACCGGCCGAAGGGCGACCACCGGGCGAAAGGCGTCCACCCGGCGAAAGGCGTCCACCCGGCGAAGCGTGATTCGAAGGGAGGGCGCCGATGACGGCCGGGACGCTCTACCTGGGCGCGGGCTTCGCCCTGATACTGACGGGGCTCGCGTGCGCTCTCCTGAGACGCAATCTCCTGAGGATGATCCTCGGGTTCTCGATCGTCGATACCGGCGTCCACCTCGTGATCGCGAGCATCGGCTCGCTTCCGGGACGCACCGCGCCGATCATCGACGACCCGTCGATGCTCGACAACGCCTCGACGCTGGCCGTGGACGCCGCGCAGGTGGTCGATCCCATACCGCAGGCTCTCGTGCTCACGGCCATCGTCATCGGTGTCGGCGTGACGGCGCTCATGCTCACGTACGTCATCAGGCTTCACGACCGGAAGGGAACGCTCGACGTTCGGGAGCTGAGGGAACTCAAGTGGTGAGTCCGGTCCTCTTCATCGCCGTCCCGCTGGGCGCGGCCTTCCTGCTCCCGGTCCTTCACCGATCGGGTGAGCGCTCCGCGCGCTGGCTGGCCGGGCTGACCCTCGCCTTCGTGCTCGGAGGGGTCGCGGCGTGGTTCCCCGCGCTTCGCGGAGGGGCAACGCTCTCACTGACGACGGGCGGATGGCCCGCGCCGTTCGGCATCGCGCTCAGGTTCGGGTTCTCCGAGGCGGTCCTCATCGCCCTCGCGGCCGCGACGGCGCTCGGGTCGTTCGGAGCCGTATCCGCGCGCGCCGGGAGAGAGGGTGCGGGGAGCGGGCGGGGGCTCGTGCTCGTGCTGCTCATGGTCGTCGGCGCCAACGGCCTCATCATGACGCGCGACCTCTTCAACACGTTCGTGTTCCTTGAGATCGTCTCGATCGCGACGTACGCGCTCGCCGCGACGGGCGAGGAGTCGCGTGGGCTCGAGGCCGGCTTCAAGTACATGTTCCTCGGAGCCGTCGCTTCGGCCTTCATCCTCATCGGGATCGCCATGCTCTACCGGGTCACCGGCACGCTGAGCATCGACGCGGTGGCGGAGTCGCTCGCCGAGGCCGCGCGCGCGCCGGCGGCGCCCGTACTGGGCGCCGTGATGCTGTTCCTCTTCGCGGGGCTCCTCGTCGAGCTCAAGGTCTTCCCCCTGAACGGTCCGGCCATCGACCTCTACGACGGGGTCCATCCCGCCGTGATGGCGCTGACGGTGGGGACCGCCGTCAATGCGTCCGTCTACGCCTTCTGGAAGCTCATGCCTGTCTTCGCCGCGGTCGACATGACGCAGCTTCTCGTTGTGACCGGCGCGGCGACGTTCGTGCTGTCGAACCTCTTCGCCCTGAGGCAGCGGCGTGTGCGTCGCATGCTCGGCTACTCGACCTCCGCGCAGATGGGCCTCATCGTCATGCTGCTGCCGCTCGCGCATGCCGGACACGTGCCCGCGTCGGCCGTCGGACTCCTGCTCGTCAGCCATGCGGTGGCCAAGGCGGGCCTCCTGTGGTTCGCGGGTGCTGGGGGAGAGCGCATCGAGGACTGGCGCGGCGCGCTCGCGGGTTCGCCCGGAGCGAAGCTGACGCTCGCGGCCCTCGTCCTCACGATCGTCGGCATGCCCCCGTTCCCGGGTTTCTGGGCCAAGTGGGACGCGCTCGTCGCGCTCGCCCGCGGACCGTACGCGTGGTGGATCGTCCCGGTGCTCGTCGGGTCGCTCCTCGAGTTCATCTACTACTTCCGCTGGGTGAGGATGGCCGGGGAGCCGGCGCAGACGGACGCGGACAACGCGCCCATCGAGGGGCTCGTGCCGTCCCACGTGTTCGCGCTCGCGGTGACGGCGGCAGGGATCGCGCTCTCGGCGCGACTCGCCACCTCGTCGACGGACGCGGTCCTCATGCTCGCGGGTGCGGGGCTGGCGCTTCTCATCGCCGGACGGCTCCCGGGAAGGTTTCTCCAGACCCTCTCGCTGGCCGTGCTGGGGGGCGCGTCCTGGCTGCTGTACGAGGCGGGACGCCTGACGCCCGTGTCGATGACCGGGTTCTTCATGCTCGTCGTGCTCATCGGGGCGTTCGCGGTCATGCTCGCCGGCATCGGGATCCCTCCCGGGCGTCGGCGCTATCACGGCCTGTTCCTCCTCCTGGTCTCGTCGCTCGTGCTTCTCGTGGACGCGAGAAGCCCGCTCGGTTTCTTCGCCGGATGGGAGCTCATGACGTGGACGTCGTACCTGCTCGTCGCCGAGGGAGACCGGAGCGCGAGGCCCGCGTACCGCTACATGCTCTTCTCCGGCGCCGCCGGGTTCCTCGTGTTCGGCGGGCTGCTCGTCGCCATGGGCGGGGGCGTCTCAACGATCGGGGACTTCGCCCGGCTCACGGGTCCTCACGCGCTCTGGACGGCGCTCCTTCTCGGGGCCGGATTCGCGGTCAAGGCCGCGTCGGCGGGCGCGCACGTCTGGGCGCCGGACGCGTACGCCGAATCCCCGGACCTGCTCTCGGCGTTCCTGTCGGGCGTCGTCTCGAAGATGCCGCTCTTCGGCATCGTGCTCTTCGGAGCGAGGCTCGTCGCGGGCGGCGATCCGCTGGTCGTCGGCGGCGCCTACGGTCCGGGCTACGCGCTCGCATGGCTGGGCGCGATCACGGCCATCGGTATGACGCTCTACGCGGCGCTTCAGGAGGACGCGAAGCGCCTGCTGGCGTACTCCTCGGTCGGGCAGATAGGCTACGCCATCGTCGGGTTCGCGTTGATGTCGCCGCTCGGTTGGACGGCGGCGCTCTACCACGCGATCAACCACCTGCTCATCAAGCTGCTTCTCTTCCTGTCGATCGCGGCGGTCATCCACCGGACGGGCACGCGCAACATGTACGAGACCGGCGGGCTCATCAAGAGGATGCCGGCGCAGTACATCGCGGTTCTCATCGGGATCATCGCGCTCTCGGGCGTGCCGCCCCTCTCGGGCTTCGCCGGGAAATGGCTCATCTACAACGCTCTCATGGAGCAGGGGTGGTACTTCATCACGGGCGTTCTCATGTTCGCGTCGGTCATCGCGTTCCTCTACCTCTTCCGCCTGATCAACACGATCTTCCTGGGGCAGCTCAAGCCCGAGCACCGGGAGGTACGCGAGGCGCCGTTCCCCTTCGTGGCCGCTCAGGCCGTCCTCGTCCTCGCGATCATGGGGCTGTCGATGTTCCCGGACGCGCTTCTCAAGGTCGTGACAGTCATGATCTTCCCGTTCTTCAAGGCGCAGGGCGTGCACTTCGCGCGCGACGGGAGCCTGCTCGCCGAACTCGGATATCTGAACGCCTTCGGGGTCATGTCGATGGTGATGGGGCTCTTCGCCATCTTCTTCGCGTGGGTTCTCTTCCTGGGTCCGAGGACGAGCAAGGTCCGGCAGCTCGACATCGTAACGGCTGCCGAGGAGCCGCCGCCGCCCGAGGAGATCCACTACGCGTACGATTTCTACCGTCCGTACAAGCGCGCCTTCGCGCCCGTGCTCCGGGTCTCCGCCGAGCGCGGGTGGCGCCGGGCGATGAACGCGCTCGGCGCGGTCGCGGACTACGGGCGACGGTTCTACACGGGAGACGCACAGACCTATCTGCTCTACGCGGTGGCGTTCCTGGTCATCGCGGCGGCCGCGATGCTCGCGGGCGTGGCCGGATAGGAGAGGGCTGGGTCCGCGCGCGGCGGACCTCGGGTTCGGCCACGCCGGGGGAAGGCGTGCGGCCGCACAGGGAAGAAGGACGATGCAGGCGGTTCTGAATCTCGACATAGGCACCATCGGACTCAGCGTGCTCTCGGTGATCGGTGGCATCGCGTACGGGCTTCTGATCGGCGGCGTCATCCGGAAGGTGATGGCGCGGATCCAGAGTCGCATTGGTCCGCCCGTCTGGCAGCCGTATCTCGACGTCCTCAAGCAGTTCTTCCTGCGGACCTCGGTCCGCCATGGCATGATGTTCTACCTGGCGCCGGTGTTCAGGACGGTCGGCGGCATCGGCCTCTATCTTCTCATTCCGATCGTCGCGGGCGTTCCGGGCCTCGAGGGGTTCTCGTTCAACGGCGATGTGCTGCTCGTCATCTACTTCATGTTCTTCGGATGTCTCGGCATGGCGCTCGGCGCCGGCGAGAGCGGCCACCCGCACGCCATCATCGCCGTCTCGCGCGGGCTCTCGCAGATGTCGTCGTACGAACTCCCGTTCTCGCTCGCCCTCATCGCGCTCGTGGCTCAGGCGGGGACCTTCTCGATCTCGGGCATCGTCGAGGCGCAGGCGGGCGGCGTCGGGAACTGGTACCTGTTCGTCAACCCCATCGCGGCGGTCGCCGCGTTCATCTCGTTCCTCGGGATGCAGATGTACTCGCCGTTCGACGTTGTGCTCGCGCCCCAGGAGATCCCGATCGGTCCGCCGACCGAGTACAACAGCACGTTCCTGGGACTGATGATGTCGGGCCGGGCGATCTTCGGCGTGGCGAAGTCGGCGCTCTTCATGAACCTGTTCCTCGGCGGGGCCACGAGCATCCCCGAGGCGATGATCAAGATCTTCCTGGTCTACATGTGGGCCGTGTTCGTCGGCGCCGTGTTCCCGAGGTTCCGCGTGGAGCAGTCCGTGCGGTTCTTCCTCGGCTGGCCGATGTGGATCGGGCTTGCGGGGATCGCGTTCGCGATGCTCGTCAAGTCGATCGGTAAGTAGAGTGACCGGGTCTCGGTGAGCCGGACCGCCATGGAGCGGAGAGAGGCCGGGGGCGGCGGGGCGGCGAAGCGGAGAGCGGCGAGGAAGGCCATGGCCGCCGGCAGGCGGCGGCGGAAAGAAGAGCAGGAGACACGCTCGTGAAGGACGAGAGGATCAGACGCAGGCCGGAGAGCACCGAGCCGGCGCCGCCGGACGTTCTCAAGGACCGTCCGTACGAGCCGGTGCCGGCGCCGCCCGTGCGCGAGGTGGATCCGTACTGCCACCTCGGCGCCGACGCGGTCCAGCAGCCGCTCGAATACAGGGAGGCTCTGGCGACCATCAAGAACTGGTGCCGCGCCAACTCGCTGTGGGTGATGGCATACGGCACGGGCTGCGGCGCGATCGAGCTCAGGCCGCTCATGACGAGCCGGTTCGACATGGCCCGGTTCGGCATGGCGCCCCGGCCGACCCCGCGGCAGTCGAACGTCCTCATCATCGGCGGCTACCTCTCGCTCAAGACTCTCAAGCGCGTCATCCGGGCCTACGAGCAGATGCCGTCGCCCAAGTGGGTCGTCGGGCTCGGGTCATGCACGATCAACGGCGGGATGTACTGGGACTCGTACTACACGATCAACAAGCTCGACCTGTACCTTCCGGTCGACGTCTACATCTCCGGCTGCATGCCGCGTCCAGAGGCGCTCATCGCCGGTTTCCAGGAGCTCATGCGGAGGATCAAGCGGGGCGAGGCGAACGGCTGGAACGAGTACCTGACGAACATCGAGCGGTACAAGGAGAACCAGAAGCGCGTCATCGGCGACTGGCGGATGCCCGAGTACAACTGGTAGGTCCGTCCGGCTGCGCCGGCGTCCCGAGGTGTTGCCGAAACGCCCCGGCGGCGAGAGCCGACCGCGAGACGCGAGACGCGAGACGCGAGACACGAGACACGAGACACGAGACACGAGACACGAGACACGGAGACACCATGGGGTCGAACGGCTGGATGACACAGGAGACGGTCGGCAAGGCGGGACTCGCCTCGAGGCTCGAGGCGCTTCGGGCGGACGGCTACGTCCAGCTGACGCTGCTGACGGCGACCGACTGGCTCGAGGAAGGGGAGTTCGAGGTGAGCTACATCCTCACCGACCCCCACGGTCGCCGGACGGTCATCCTCGGGTGCCGCGTTCCGCGGGAGGCGCCCGAGCTGCCGACGGTCTCGAGCATCTGGCCCGCGGCCGTGACCTACGAACAGGAACTGAACGAGATGTTCGGCATCCGCTTCCCGGGGAGTCCCCGGCAGGGGGTCCCGTTCATTCTCGAGGGCTGGAAGGACATCCCCCCGATGCGTCGCGACTTCGACACGCTCGAGTACTCGGTCGAGCACTACGAGGACCGTCCCGGGCGCGAGAGCATCGACACGAGGCGGTACGTGGGGCGGGTGAGCGCCGAGAGGGGCTACACCGGGGCGTGGAGCGGGAGACCGGACGAGGGCCGGAAGCGGCATCTCGACGGCCCCCGCGTGACCCCGAGCGTTCCGTCGTCCTCGGCCACTGAGGTCACGGCGGACGGAGCGGCGCGGGGCGCGAAGAGCGAGGGGTCGGGCGCCGCCGCCGGCGGAGACGAGAGCGATGAGTAGGGAACGCGACATGACCAGGGAGACGAGGCTCTGGTTCGGGCCCCAGCACCCGGGCGTCACGGGCAACATGTCCGTCGAGGTCTGGGTCTCCGGCGACACGATCCAGCGCGGGATCACTCACGTCGGTTACCTCCACCGCGGCTTCGAGAAGCTCATGGAGCGCCGGACGTTCATCCAGTCGTTCCCGATCGTCTGCCGCATCTGCGTGCCCGAGCCCGACACGAACGAGTACCTGCTCGCGAAGGGAGTCGAGCGTGTGGCGGGCATCGAGGACGATGTCCCCGAGAAGGCGCGGTGGCTCAGGACGCTCACGCTCGAGATGGCGAGGCTGGCGGCGACACTGATGGTCCTCGGCGGCCACGTCGGATCGATGGGCCTTGGTCCGGTACCGCAGTGGATGATGACGCTCCGCGACTACGTGCTCGACAGCTTCGAGGAGCTCTCCGGGCACCGCATCTACCATATGTACATCGTCTACGGCGGCGTTCGTCGCGACCTGCCCGAGGGGTTCGAGGGACGACTCGAGAAGGCGCTCGGGGCCATCGAGGAGCGACTCCCGTGGATCGACCGCCTGATGTTCGAGAACGCGGTCTTCCGGAAGCGCTCCGTCGGTATCGGCTACGTACCGCCCGAGTGGGTTGACGAGATGGCGCTCTCCGGTCCCATCGTCCGCGCGATGGGGATCCCGCGCGACGTCCGTAAGGACTACCCGTACGAGGTCTATCCGGAACTCGACTTCGACGTCATCACCGAGGAGGGCTCCGACATCTTCGCCCGGGCGCGTGTCAGGAGGCGCGAGATCGAGCAGTCGATCATGCTCATCCGGCAGATGCTCGCGCGGATGCCGAAGGACGGTCCGTTCTGCCTCACGATGCCCAGTCTCATGCACTGGCGCGTCCCGAAGGGGCAGACCTACGTCCGCGCCGAGGCGAGCCGTGGTGAGATGGGGTACTTCGTCGTGACGGACGGGTCCGACAAGCTCCGCCGCGTCAACGTCAGGGGCCCGTCGTACGTCCACGGCGTGAGCCTGCTCGAGCGGATGCTCCCGGGGACGAACATCTCGGACCTCAGCTCGACCATGGTGTCGCTCCAGACCTGTCCGCCCGAGATCGAGAGGTAGGAGATGAGCCTCAGACACGTCATCGCGCCGTTCTCCGCCTGGGTCCGGGCCTTCACGAAGCCGTACACGGTCCCGGAAGCGAAGACCATGCGGCCCGGCGCCCCGCGCTACCGCGGCTGGCACATCAACGACACCGACCGGTGCGTCGGGTGCGGGACGTGCGCCGACATCTGTCAGAACGAGGCCATCGACATGGTCGTCGTGGATGCCCGGCCGTCCCGCGAGGAGTCGCAGAAGGGCGACTCGGGGCTGAGGCCCCGCGTCGACTACGGCCGTTGCTGCTGGTGCGCGCTCTGCGTCGACGTCTGCCCGTCGGGCTCGCTCGGCATGTCGAACGAGTACGTGTGGGTGGACAGTGACGCGGACGTCTTCCGCTACACCCCTGGAGTCGAGGCGAAGCCCTGGGACGAAAGCGAGCAGGGCTGGCGCAAGGAGGAGGGGTTCCACCTCTTCGACCCGAAGCGCGTGCCGATGCCGCACCTCGATCCGGTCGAGCGCGTGAAGAGCTGGGCCGAGGTCGTCATCGGCTACGCCGAGGAGGAGGCGCGCCGGGAGGCGTCGCGGTGCGTCCAGTGCGGCCTCTGCATCGCCGCCTGTCCGGCCCGGATGCACATTCCGGATTACATCGCGGCCATCCGTGACGGCGATGACGCCGAGGCGGTCAGGATCATCTACGACAACAATCCGATGCCCGAGATGTGCGGCAAGGTCTGCACGCGCAACTGCGAGACGGTCTGCAGCGTGGGCGTGAGCGGCGAGCCGATCGCGATCCGCTGGCTCAAGCGGTACGCGACCGAGCGCTTCGACGATCTCAAGTCGGTCGTGAGCCTCGAGCGGTCGGACGTCGGCATGGGGCACTCCGTGGCCGTCGTCGGGGGCGGCCCCTCGGGCTTCACGGCGGCGTACTACCTTGCCCTGCGCGGGTTCGCCGTGACGGTCTACGACGAGCTTCCCAGACTCGGCGGCGCGACGTACTTCGGAATCCCGAAGTACCGCTTCCCGCTCTCTTCGCTCGACAAGCAGGTCCAGCTCCTTGAGGACGCGGGCGCGCGCATCATCACGGACCACCGCGTGGAGGCCGACGAGTTCGCGCGGCTCAGACAGGAGTGTCTGGCGGTCTTCGTCGGCACGGGGCTCATGAAGCCGTACCGGCTCGGCACCCACGGTGAGGAGCTCCCGGGCGTCATCTTCGCGCTCGACTTCCTGCGAGACCATCACACCGGAGAACCGGTCGAGATCGGGGAGACGGTTGTCGTCGTCGGCGGCGGCAACGTCGCCATTGATGCGGCGAGACTCGCGCGCAGGCTCGGGGCCGACGTGACCATCTCGTATCGGCGGCGCGAGATCGATATGCCGGCCGACGGGGAGGAGATCGAGGACGCCCGCGCCGAGGGCGTCGAGGTCGTCACCCAGAGCATTCCGCTCAGGGTCGAGGAGCGCGCGGGCGGCGGGCTCACGTACGTCTGGGGACCGGCCGAGATGATGCCGCCCGAGAGACCGGGCGCGCGCCCGCGTCCGAGGCTCATCGAGGGGGAGGAGCGCCCTCTGGACGTCGACCGCGTCATCGTCGCGATTGGCCAGGGCCCCGACCTGTCGTGGATGGGCGACGAGACGGCCTCAGTGGTCGGCGACGAGCGCGGCTGGATCTCGACGACCGAGTACGGAGAGACCGCCGTGGACGGCGTGTTCGCGGGAGGCGATCTGGTGAACCCGGTCGCGGACGCGATCTCGGCGATAGCGGATGGTCTGAGGTCCGTCGAGGGTGTTGTCCGCCGCGCGGAGACGAGCGACGGACGGCACGAGAGCTCGGAGCCCTGAGCGTGAGGTGCGGAAGGGGACGGACCAGGGGTCTCGATCCCTGTCCCGCGATGCGCCGTCAGGCGCGCCCGCACCTTGACAGGCTCACACACCGGCACTACCCTCATCTGTACTCGGACCGTCAACAGAGGCCCCGCGAGGCCGGAGGAAACGTCATGCTCAGGATCTACGATACGCTCGACGCGAGGAAGAAGGAGTTCGTCCCGGTCCACGAGGGCAAGGTCGGGATGTACTTTTGCGGCATGACCGTGCAGTCCGAGCCGCACGTCGGCCACATGCGCGTCGCGGTCGTCTCCGACGTCTTCAGGCGCTACCTCAGGTACCGGGGCTACGACGTGACGCTCATCATCAACTTCACGGACATCGACGACAAGATCATCGCGAAGGCGAGCGAGGAGGGCGTGACCTACCAGGAGATCGCCCAGCGCAACATCGACCGGTTCATGGACTTCCTGGGTTTCCTGGGGGCCGAGCCCGCGGACCGCTATCCCCGCGCGACCGAGCACATCGCGGACATCATCGAGACCGTCAAGGCGCTGGTCGAAAAGGGGTATGCGTACGAGTCGGGTGGGGACGTCTACTTCGAGGTGGGGAAGTGGCCCAGCTACGGGAAGCTCTCGAAGAAGCGTCTGGAGGATCTCGTGGCCGGCGCCAGCGAACGCGTGGGTCTCGACGAGAAGAAGCGGAACCCCGAGGACTTCGCCCTCTGGAAGGCCGCGAAGGAGGGCGAGCCGGCGTGGGAGAGCCCGTGGGGGATGGGCCGTCCGGGATGGCACATCGAGTGCTCGTCGATGTCCACGAAGTATCTCGGCAACCACTACGATATCCACGGAGGCGGGACCGATCTGATCTTCCCGCATC
>CAZAQL010000015.1:31338-32327 GCA_964487295.1 uncultured bacterium
CACGAGAACGAGATCGCGCAGTCCGAGGCGGCGACTGGGGAGTCGTACGTCAACCACTGGGTGCACCACGGGCACGTGCGCCTCGAGGGAGAGAAGATGTCCAAATCGACCGGCCACTACCGGTCGATGGCGGGGCTCGCGGAGAAGTACTCCTCGGACGTCGTGCGGTTCTTCCTGCTGTCGACGCACTACCGGTCCGTCATCGACTTCGCGGACGAGCGACTGGAGGAGGCGGCGGCATCGGTCGAACGCTTCGACAACCTCTTCCGGCGTCTCGAGCGCGCCGCGGGACCCGAGTCCGAGGCCGAGGAACTCGGGATGGCCGCTGAGCCGTCGGCCGCCATCGTCGAGCTCAAGGGAAGATACCTCGACGCCATGGACGACGACCTGAACACGGCTCAGGCCACGGGCCACCTCTTCGAGATGGTCCGCGTGATCAACCAGGCCATCGAGGCGGGCGCCCCGCCGGAGCAGCTCCGCGCGGACCGAGCGGTCCTGCGCGAGGTTACGGGGATCCTCGGCCTGCTGGAGGGCATCGGGAAGGCCGATGAGGTCCCGCCCGAGGTCCAGCGAATGGCCGAGGAGCGAGCCGAGGCGCGGGCGGCAAAGGACTGGGCGCGCGCCGATGAGCTGCGCGACGCCATCGCAGAGGCCGGGTACGTCGTCGAGGACACACCGGACGGCCCGGTGGTCCACAGGGCCTAGCCCACAGGCGCGGAGACGGGCGGGCGACGCAAGGCCGCGACCTCAACCACATCACGCCTGGCCCACAGGCGCGGAGACGGGCGGGGGAGCGGTTCGCGCAAGAAACGCACCGGGAATCCTCCGCTGAGCGCTTTTTCGGTTGACACCCAACGGTTCCTCCCATAGAATATAGCGTTTGTAGCTGGATGCAGCTTCGGAGGGAACCCTGTACGCCAGGGCTGTCTGCGACACCCGTGCTGGCGTAGCTCAATGGTAGAGCTCCTCACTTGTAATGAGGAGGTTGG
>CAZAQL010000016.1:0-31909 GCA_964487295.1 uncultured bacterium
CTTCCGCTTCCTGTTCGCGTGATAGGCCTCTGTGTAGTACAGGACCGCGTCCTTCTCGACCTCAAGAGCGAGCTCGAGCGCCGACTCGGGGTCGAACTTGCGCTTCAGCATCTGCTCCATGCGACCGATGTTCCGGAAGATGCCTCCGTCCACGAGGGAGCAGACGTACGACGAGACCTCCTTGTCGGTCTCGACGGGCTGCTTGCCCATGCCGCCCTTCGTCTTGAGCTCCAGGGATTCGAAGAACTCAAGGTGCTTCTTCTCATCCCGGGCGAGGCGCTTGAAGATGCGCTTCGTCGCCGTGTCGTAGGCCTTCTCGGCCATCTTCGTGTAGAACTCGAGGCCGGCCTCCTCGATGCACATGCCGACCCTGTAGACCTCATCCTCGTTGAGATACTCGATCATGGAACACCCTCCTTCGCATCCGCGCCGGTGAAGCACACCGTCGTTCTCGTGTCTCAGTTCTCTGTCAGAATGTTCTCGTCGTACTCGCGCTCGAGGAGGAGCTTGTGCCGCGACTCCTCCTGAGCCAGGAACAGGAACAGCTCGCGGAGCTCCGATTCCTCGCTGATGGCGGCGAGATGCTGGTAGAGATCGCGCGCCGCCTCCTCGCGCTTCATCGCCACGGTCAGCACGTCCTGGTAGTCCATCGACGGGGAGAACCCGACGTCGTCGGCGTACTCCGCGATCCTGAGGTCGGGGATCGTCTTCAGGTGGACTTCAGGGACTCCGGAGCGCTCGATGGCCGTGAGGCGGCGCTTGTGCCCCTCCTCCTGCTTCGCAAGCCCCAGAAGAAGCTCCCGGATGCCGGAGCGCGACACCATGCCCGCCGCCTCCGTGTAGGCATCGACCGCCTCCTGCTCCTTGCGGATGGCGAGATCCAGGATCTCCTCGAACCGCGCTCGCTCCATGCCCGTCTCCCGTCTCGATCGCCCCCCAAGAGGCCTTCATACCTTCGTCAGGTCATTCTGATGCAGCGCAGGCACGAGGGTAGCGGCGCGAATGCGCGCGTGCAACAGGAAAGCTCGCCGCGGACGGGCGGCCGGCAACGCGAAAGCGCCCCCGCTTGGCGAGGGCGCTCCCGAACAGACAGGGAACTCCGGAGGTACGGTCGATGTCACGATCAAACCGGGCTGCGGCTGACGCATTCCTGGCACCTAGAATTCTGCCCGTTCTCTCGCTCGACGTACCCCCAGAGTGTCCCCGGCACTCGAGACGCATTCGCGGCCGGAGGGCTGAGCCCCCGGCCGCGAACGGTCATATCTTCGTCATCCAGTTGCGCGACGGCGAACCTATCCGGTCCGCCGGCAGATTGGTCCAGCACCTGCTGCATGCCACCTGGTCGGGAAGTGAATGCTCGACGACGTGGAGCGCGTGGAAGCCCGGCGCCCCGATGGAGCACGTGTTCCCGACTGTCGACCCTGTAGGCACGATGCGTCTCCTGATCTCCGGGGGACGGAGATGACTGATGGGAGTCCGGTCGATGGCTCTACTGAACCGCTGACCATTGTGACACACGCCCCGGGCAGGGTCAAGGCAAATCCCGGAGGTCCGGCGCGGAGCGTCGCGCCCGCGCTTCCCGGCGCGAGGCTCCCGCCTTGAAGCGGCCCCGTGCATCGGCCATACTGGGGTGCGTACCCGCCGGAGAAGCATCGAACGGAGGCATGCCGTGAGAGGTCGATCCCATATTGCCGTCGCTGTCGCCACTGCGGCCGCCGCCCTGACGCTCGTCGGCGGGTGCGCCGGACCCGACGATCCGCTCTTCCCCGGGCTTACCCCCGCCGCGGTGGACTCCATCAGGCTCTCGACCGAGACCGGCGGCGTCTCGATCACGCGCGCTGACGGTTGGACGGTCGCCATCGAACATGGAGTCGGCCGCGCTGACACGAGCGAGGTGCACAGGCTCATCAGAACAGTGGCCGGCACCACCCGCGGCGACCGCATCCGGAACGGCCACAACGAACTCGCGACGCTCGGGCTCGAGCCTGAGCCGTCGCGTATCGAGTTCGCAAGAGACGGCGAACTCGTCGCAGGGATCCTCGTCGGGAACGCCGCGCCGGGCGGCTCGCGCCTCTTCATCCAACCGTACGGGCGGCGCGACGTCTACCTCTCCCCGCCCAACCTCGATGAGCTTCTCCGACGACCCCGAGACGAGTGGCGCGACCCCTTCGTCATGCGATTCGACCTCCCGGATGTCGTCGGCGTGGAACTCACCAACCTCGGAGAGAGGATGGTGCTCAAGCCTCGAGACGGCCGCTGGCACATGACGCAGCCAATCGATCAGGAGGTCGACAAGCGGCAGGTCGATGCAATGCTCTACATGCTCGCGGAGCTCAGGGCGGAGGGTTTCGTCAACGACGCCCCGCCGGAATCCTGCGGCTTCTCCGGGCCGGACGCGACCGTGCGGGGCTCGGCGACGGTCAGGCTCCGTGAGGGTCCGGACCAGGTCGTGCTGTTCGGCGAGCCGCGCGGCGAGCAGTGGTGCGCGATGCGCCGGGGCCGCCCCGACGTCTATCTGGTGGCGCGCGAGGTCGTCGAGCTGCTCTTCATCCCCACGCCTGCGCCTTCCGAATCCCGATAGCGCAGGAGCCGCCGACCGAGCACGCCGAGAGCGATCGCGAGCAAGCCCGCGAGTGCCACGAAGTACCAGAGCCACGAGGGAAAGCCCCCGAACGAGAGCCCGCTCTGACCGAAGCTCCACCAGTCGACGGACAGGACGAAGAACGAGCCGAGGAGGAGCGTCCAGCCAAGCCGTTCCCGGAGTGAGAGTCCGCTCGAGACCTCTCTTCCCCACGCCCGCGGAGCACTCGGGACCGCGGACCGTCGCGCCGCGCTCAAGGCCGCGTCGGCACAGAGGACGGCCGCCGCCACGAGAACGGCGGGCACGACGGGGAGCACTCCCGGCACCGCCAGGCGGCCGAGGTGCGCGAGCACGATCACGGCCTCACCGAGCAGCATGGCCACGATGACGCCCGTCGGTGTGACGCGCCGCACGTGGATCGCCGCGAAGAAGACGGGAAAGAGCACGGCGAGCCCCGCGAACGCCATCGTCGCAAGCGCCTGGATGCTCGCAGGGGGGCGGATGGACAGCAGCCACCCTCCGATCGCCATCACGACGATGGCCGCGCGCCCTGCGAGTCGGGAACCGGGTCCCCTCAAACTGGAGTGGACTCCGTGCCCCTCCCCGTCGGGCGATCGGTCAACGCCCCCACCATCCTCTCCGCCCTGAGGCCGGACGCCCCTCCGGCGCCGTCCGAGCAGATCGCGCTCCACGAGCGATCCGAGGGTCAGAAGCTGCGAGTCCATGGTAGACATGATCCCGGCGATCAGCCCGGCGCCCGCGATCGCTGCCAGCCAGTCGCCGCCCAGCCGCTCCATCAGGATCGGCAGGATCCGGTCCGCGTCCTTCCCGGTGAGACCAGGGACAAGCAGGCGACCCAGGGCGCCGATGGCCACAGGGAAGAAGAACAGCACCGAGGTCAGCACGGGATACGCGACCATGCTGATGACGATCGGACGCTCGCTCCGGGCCGCGTAGAAACGTTGGAACAGCTGCGGGAGCATCGGATCGGCGAGGAACCAGAGCACCATGTAGCTCGCCCAGACGCCCACGACGAGGCTCCCGTCGCCTCCCGGCCTCGCCGCGAGGTCGGGGAAGCGCGACGCGAGGCTCGCGAAGGGCGCCGCGCCGACGGCACGGGCGACCACGACGAACCCGGCGACGAGCGCCACCGTCATGAGGACGGCCTGCACGAAATCCGTCCACACGACGGAGCGCAACCCGCCGGCGAACACGTACAGCACGACCACGAGCGTGACGGTCGCGGCCCCGAGCGCGTACGGGAGTCCGAGGAGCGCCTCGAGAGCGTAGCCTGCAGCCATCGGTTGGATGGCCAGGTACGGCAGCGTGAAGAGGGCCATGGCGCAGGCCGTGAGCCCGGCCGCCCCGCGCCCGAACCTGGCCCCGATGAGCTCCGCCGGCGTGACCCATCCGTACCGGCGTCCGAGGCGGTGCGCCGGCAGTCCGATAAGGGCGAACGAGACGGCCATGAGTCCCGTGCCGAAGGCCATGACCGGATAGAACCCCAGGCCCGTCCGATAGCCCGCGCCCGCGAACCCGACGACGGTGAACCCGCTGAAGTTGGTCGCCGCCATGGTCACGAGGACGGCCAGCGGACCGAGAAGGCGACCTGCCAGGTAGTACGACGGAGCGCCCTCCGGTCCGCGCCCGGCGCCGCGACGACGGGCGGCCAGCCCGGCTGCAAGGACGATGGCCAGGTACGATGTCACGACGAGCACGCGGATGACCATACGCGAATCTCCCGTTCCCCCGCCGACGCGGGCGCGCCATACGAAGACGCGCGGCCACCCGAGTCTGGGTGGCCGCGCGGGCCTGACATGACTCCAGCGGATTATCTCAAAGCCCGGAGGACGAGTCAAGGGCCACGCGCCGCCCCCACGCGCGCCGACGCGCCGCGCGCTGGCGCATGCCACGGCGGGCGTCCGGAAAACGCTTGCCGCCGGGCTTGACCGCCGCGCGCGCCGGTCATACGGTGGAGGCATGAACGGCGGTCGCAACCAGAGCTCACGGCCCTCCCCACTCCGCTCGCACGCGCGGCGCGGGACGTTCTATCCCGACCCCGGTGCGCCGCGCCGCGTCCGCGAGCGGACCGGCATCTACCGGGGCATCAGGAGAACCGACGTCACCTTCCCTTCCTCCCTCCCGTCGGGATCGCAACCGGTCGATCACGTGCGCGCCGTGCATCTGGAGTCGCCGGCCGTATGCGACGGGACCCGCGTCGTGCTTCTGCACGGCCTCGGGCTCTCACGACTCGATGCGTGGCTCTCGTTCGGCGCGGCGCTCGCTGCCCGGGGGTTCCCGACCCTCCTTGTCGAGCTCCCCCACACGTGCTCGAGGCGCCTGCCGGGCGAGCGTGCCGGAGCCCGATACATGAGTCTCGATGCCGATCGCGCTCTGCCGGCGTTCGAGCAGGCGGTGGCCGACGTGCGCTCCGCCCGACGATGGCTCGCCGGGCGCGACGACGCCCCCCGACCGACCGCGCTCGCGGGCATCAGTCTTGGCGCCGTCATCGTTCCGATCGCGGCGGCCCTCGAGCCGGCGTTCACGTGCATCGTCCCGATCCTCGGAGGCGGCGACCTCGACAGGCTCATCTTCGGAGGCACCTACGGGCGGCACATGCGGCGCGCGCTCCGGCGAGCGGGCATCAGCGAGGCGCAGCGCATCGAGGCGCACGCGCAGTACTTCGAGTACCTCGACGCGGTGCGGCGCGCGGCCCACCCACTGGACGTGCCCGCGCCGCTGCACTACTACCTCTTCGATCCGCTGACCTTCGCGTGGCACCTGAGAGCGCGCCCGACGTTGATGATCAACGCGCGCCTCGATCCGATCGTGCCGCCCGACGCGTCACGGCAGCTCTGGCTCGAGCTCGGCTGCCCGCCGTGGACGCGCTACTGGGGCACGCACTGGGCCGGGGGGCCGTGGCGTCCCTTCGTGACCGGGCGGATCGCCGACTACCTGAGAACGGAGGAGTCCCGGGCTCCTCGAAGCCCCTCCGACACGCGAGCGCGGCCCCCCGCGAAGGACGGAACGTAGCCCATCCGAAGCGGCGTGGTCCACCCCCGTGCGAATCGCGCCCCGGTGCGCGCGGCGCCCACTGAATGCGGGAGAAACGCCCACTTTCCGGGCGTTTGACACTTCACCATCCGGCACGCTCCTTGCTTACTTGAGATACCGTTAACCGACGCCCTGGCGGGCTTTGCGACGACGATTCACGGTGGAGGTCCCTGGTGACTGCAGCTCCCAGGCGCATCCTGATCGCTGAACGCGACCCCAAGATCCTCCGACAGCTCTCGCACGCCGTCTCGGCCTCCGGCTACGCGGTCTGCGAGGCGGAGTCCGGACGCGAGGCGCTCCGCTGCGTTCAGCTGGACAATCCCGATCTGGCGCTCGTCGGACTCGTGCTCTCGGACATCGGCGGCAAGGACCTGGCGCGGATCCTCACGTCGAACGGCGACTCCGAGCCGACGTCGACGATCGTTCTCGCCGAGCCGGGCACGCACCACGATGAAGTGCTCGTGGCCGGCGGCGCGCCGGAGAAGCCGGTCGTCCGCTGGACGAGCGTCGACGAGATCGTCACGCTCGTGAACGACTTCTTCGCCCCATCCGAGGAGACCGAGGCGGAGAGCTACACGCAGACCCTTCGGTTCGAGGGCATCGTGATCGATCCCGCGCGTGAGTGCGTGGAGGTGCACGGTGAGAACGTCGAACTGACGGAGAAGGAGTTCCGCTTCCTTCACGTGCTCGCCGTGCATGGCGAGAGAACATGCACGCGGGAGGAACTCAGGCGGCGCGTGTGGGGAGACGAGATGGAGGTCATCGGTCGAACGGTGGACGTGCTCGTAAGTAGGCTTCGCTCCAAACTGACGACGGCGGCGGGCCACGAACTCATCTCGACCATCCGCGGCGTCGGCTACCGCTTCACGGGCGAGCCGCTCCAGTAGGCGGACCCGGGCGGACGCGACACGACGCGCTGCCGGTACGACGCGCTGCCGGTACGACGCGCTGCCGATACGACGCGCCGCCGGTGCACGCACGAAGTCCGGCCGGCGGTATGAAGCGCGAACGTGAGCCGACGCATGCCCCGGCGTCGCCCGCAGGATGTGCTCTAGCGGTACGCCTCGTACGCCCGTGTGACCTCTTCGACGTAGTAGGAGGCGTCGAGTCCGTCGAACCCGACGTGTCGCGCGACCTCGACCGCCGTGAGCTCCGCGCCGTACTCCATGAGCTCGACCCAGAGCTCACCGGCCTGCTCGGACGCCCACCACCGGTCCCCGAACCGTTCCCTGAGAACATGCCGCAGCTGGGCCGCGAGGATCCACGCCTCGAGGTAGTTCACGCCGTAGTAGTCCTCGTTGCTCGACAGATAGTCGTACTCGGGGTGCGCGAGCGGGACCAGCCGCGACTCCTCCATGAAGCGTCCGTAAGCGCGGACGAGTTCGTCCTGCGAGTGGTCGCCGGCGTGCAGGTACCGCTCGTACCGGAAGAGACCGGCGTAGTACCGGGCGCTCCCCAACGAGCCCAATAGCTGGTTCTTCAGGAAGCGACCGAGCACCTCGTCGTCCGTGATGAGACCGTTCTCGATGAGGAACAGAGGATCCATGAACAGCTGCTCGGGCAGATAGGCGTACGTCTCCGTGACGCCGTAATCGCCCAGGCGCTGGAACTCGTATTCGGTCACGCGCACCACCGCGTCGTGAATCCCGTGCCCCATCTCATGGAACAGCGTCTCGTAGTCGTCCACGCCGCCGGCCGGCTTGAGGAGAATGCGAACATCCTTCCCCGGGCGGATCCCGTAGGTCGCCGCGCGCGGCTCCTTTCCCGGCCGATCCTCGTCGTCCACGTGGATCGGGAGCGACCCGATGTCGATGCCCATCCCGAGAAAGGTCCGCTCCATCAGCGGCATCATGTCCTCCGCGGCGAAGTGCCGATCGAACTCCGCGCCGCGAAAGAGCCGCCCACGGTCATAGTCCGGAATCTCCGTGACGTCGACGCCGAAGATCTCGCGCGAGGCGTCGTTGGTGAGGTCCCAGTAGATGTCCCTCGTCGCGCCGAGCAGGTCGAGCACGGTCTCCTCGAACGCAGCGTGGTCGAGGTTCCTGCGGTCGGCCTCGAACTCGTCGAGGTTGGCGAACCCGAACTCCTCGAGGCGTGACCTCGTCTCCGCGACCATCCGTGCGCGGAGCGGGTTGAGATGCCGGACCTCGAACTCACCCATCGCCTCGTAGTACCTGCGTCTCAGCTCGCTGTCGGTCTCGTTGTAGAAGAGAACGCCGATGTCCCGGTACGCGATCGAGTCGCCGCCCACGACGACCACTCCCGTCGCCTCGATATTGGAGATCTCGTCCTCGAGGGTGATGAGGTCCTCGTAGACGAGCGTGCTCGCCGCATCGAAGAAGAGGTAGTCGAGGCGCTTCCTCTCGCGCGGCTCGGTCTCGCGATCCCGGAGACCGGCGATGTGCTCCGGAAGTCCCGGGTCGGCGAGATCCGCGTAGCGTTCCCAGATCGCGACGAGGTCGGACTGCTCGCCGTAGGCGTCCGTCCGGTAGTAGGCATCGAGGATCTCGGCGGCCATATCATCTGACCGCGCCCGGATCGCGTCGAGATCGTAGCGGGGTCCGCAACCTACAAGCCCCGACACGAGGAGCACGATCGCGGCGAGAAGCGCCGCCGGCGCCCTGGACACCCACTCCCTGCTGCGTGTTCTCACGATGGCTCTCTCCCTGAGGCGGCCGTCCGCGATGCCATACCCGCTACCGCTCGTTCACAAGGTCGTCGCGCTCCTCGGCGTCCGTGCCGGCCGCGGCGAGGTCCTCCGGAGTCCCCACGTCGCGCCAGTAATCGATCAACCTGTACGTTCTCACATCGAGACCATCCGCGATCATCATGCGGATGGCGTCCGGGATCTCATACTCCCCCCGCTCCGAGAGGGTGAGTCTCGCGGTGTAATCGAACAGCACCGGTCTCGTGACGAAGATGCCGGCATTGATGAGGTTCGTCGTGGACGTCCCGCGCGGCGGCTTCTCAACGAGGCGCTCGATCATCCCGTCGCGCTCGTAGACCGCGGCGCCCTTGTAGGGATCGTCGACACGTCGCACGGCCAGCATGAGGTCCGGGCCATCCCGCGTGAAGGCGTCCGCCATGCCGCGGTAGGCCTCCGGCTCGGTGAGGATGTCGCCGAACGTGAAGAAGAACGGGCTGTCACCGAGGAACCGACGGGCCGGGTCCGCGGCGCGCCCTGTTCCGTCCTGTGTCTCTTGCGTGAAGTACGTGATACGAACGCCGACGTCCTCCCCGTCCCCGAAGTACTCGCGTATGACGTCCGCCCTGTAACCGACGATCACGGCGGCCTCGCTGACGCCGGCTCGCGCGAGCGACGAAAGCACCTGCCAGAGCATGGGACGTCCCCCGACCTCGACCATCGGCTTGGGGATGTCGTTCGTGATCTCCTTCATGCGCGTGCCCTTGCCGGCCGCGAGCACCACCGCCTTCACATCGACCTCCTCGATCGTCGGTCTCCCTCAGACTCCCCCGGCGACACGCTCGATCACGCCGCCGCCGAGCACCTCGTCACCCTGGTAGAAAACGACGGACTGCCCGGGAGCGATCGCCCGCTGCGCGTCCTCGAATGTCACGTTCGCGCGGTCACCCTCCACCCTCACGGTGCACGCCGCGGGCCGCGAGGCCAGACGTATCTGCGCCTCGGCCCGGAACGACTCCCCGGGCGGGCGGCCGGCCGTCCAGACCAGGCGACGCGCCTCGAGAGAGCCGCTCAGAAGCGACCGCTCAGGACCGACGACGAGCGCGCGGCGCTCCGCGTCGATGCGAACGACGTAGACGGGCTCCCCGAGCGCGATGCCGAGTCCGGACCGCTGCCCGACCGTGTAGAGCGCGATCCCCTCGTGCCGGCCGACCTCCCGGCCACCGAGATCGACCACGGGGCCCGGTTCGAGCAGCTCAGGGGCTTCGCGTCGCATGAAGTCCGGCAGCCCGCCCCTCGCGAAGCAGATGTCCGCGCTCTCCCGACCCGTCAGCGGCGCGAGCCCCTCCCGGGTGGCGATCCGGCGCACCTCGGCCTTCGTGAGCTCCCCGACCGGCATGACGGCCCCGTCGAGCTGCTCGGAGCTCAGACGGTGCAGGAAGTACGACTGGTCCTTCGCCCGGTCGCGCCCCCGAAGAAGACACGGACGGCCGCCTCCCCCCTCGGCGGCGGGCCTCCGGGCGACGCGGGCGTGGTGCCCTGTCGCCAGTCGCTCGGCTCCGAGCGAGCGCGCGGCGTCCATGAGGAGACCGAACTTGAGCGACTCGTTGCAGCCGACGCAAGGGTTGGGCGTCCTGCCCGCGGCGTACTCCCGCAGGAACGGCTCGATGACGAAACGCCGGAACGGCTCGGAGAGTTCGATCAGGTGATGCGCGATGCCGAGATGACGAGCGGCCCGGCCCGCGGCGCCGGCCGCGTCGTCATTGGCGGCGACCGAACACTCGCCGCCGGCCAGCGTCATCGTCACGCCGACGACGTCGTGTCCGTCACCTCTCAAGATGAGCGCCGCGACGGCGCTGTCGACGCCGCCGCTCAGGGCGATCGCGATTCGCATCCGGCCGCTCCAGACCCGCGTCTCCCGTCCGGTGCGCGCCGGAAGCTAGAAGACGTAGCCGATCGTCAGGTAGAGGCCGTAGTTCGTCATCAGACCGCTCTCGCCGCCCTCGCTGAACGACTCGCGGACGACCGCGGCCTCTATCTGGTACTCGTTGAAGCTCCAGCCCGCGCCGAAGCCGAACGCGTTCTCGGGCGCGACGTTCTCGCCGATGTCCGTCGTCTGCATGGCGTAGCCCGTCCGAAGCGTCAAACGCTCCTCCATGAACGACGTCTCAAGACCGAAGGCGATCGTCGAGAGGTCGTCGTCGTACTCGTCGCGCTCGCCGGACGTCGGGTTGGGAGGCGGGGTCGGCGGCCAGGCGGACAGGTCGGTCTTCGCCTGGTCCCAGCCGTCCACGAGATAGCTCGCGTGAACGCTGAGCCGCTCGACCGGCTCGAACCTGACACCGGCCACGAGCATCGACTGCGTGTTCGTCGTCTCGTCGCGACGGTCCTGCTCGTAGTAGTCATCGCTTCGGGTGTTGACCTCGGAACCCCAGCGATACCCGACGCCGGTCGTCAGGCTCTCCGTTGCATCGAAGAGGAAACCGATCGAAGCCGTGACGCCCATCCCGCGAACGCGCGCCCGATCGAGGGTCTCGCCGGTGAACCCCTCGCGGAGCGACTCGTCGAGCGTGACGAGGCCGGCGGACAGCCCGAGGGCGCCCTTGTCGTCGGAGCCGATGCGGGACGCGAAGACGAGCTCGAAGACGCGCAGCGAACCGGTCTGCTCGCTGGCAAAACCCTTCATCGTCCCGTCGTCGTCCTTCTGCCCCGTGTACTCGACGCTACGGTAGGCCGGACACGAGTAGTTGAACCCGAACGCCACGCTCCCGCTCCGCTTCACCGCTACAGCGCTCGAGAACAGGAACCCGTCGTCGCTCGCCTCGATGTCCCCGCTCACGTAGTCCCGGTTCTTGATGTTGTAACGGACGGTCGCCTGGCCGCTGATCCCGTCGTACTGCGCCGCCAGCGCCGGGTTGTAGAACGTGGCTCCGATGCCTCCTGCCGCCGAGCCGGCCCCCGCGAGGGCGGCCTGGTAGGAGTTCAGGAAGTGTGAGTACGTCCGGGGGATGTCGCCGAGAGTCGTCCTGGTGACGTCAGCTTGCGCGCCCGTCGCGAGCGCGGTCGCCAGCAACAGCACGAGTGTGATGCAACGCATGTTCCCTCCTGTGCCATGGGCGCGTCCGGGTGGCTGACTCGCCAGCAGTATAGCACGCGAGGGCTATCTGTAGAGGCTCTTAATGGCGCCCCAGCTGCGCTCCGCCGCGGCGGGGTCGACGGCGGTCTCGCTGGCCGTGAGCGCGAGGTAGTCCGGCAGGAAGAACGAGCCTTCCACGAGCTCGATCCTGAGAATGTAGGTGCCGCTCTTCAAGCAGATCCGACCGCTCCCGGCGGCCTCGGAGAAGGGGCCTCAGCCGAGGCCCGCGCCGACGAACGCGATATCCGTCGCGCCTTCGACCGACGTGTGACCCTCGTCGAATACGGTCACCATTGTCTGGATGGTCTCGGCGTACGGAGCCTGGTATCCGAGCAGAAGCTCGTAGCAGGCCGCGTCCGGCAGCGACGCGCGGAGCTCGATCCACTCCCCCGCGATGTCGAGCCCGTCGACGGCGAGCCCCTGGCTTGCGCTCGTGCAGGCCACGGAGAGGATCGACGCTCCGCCGAGATCGTACGCATCGACGAACGACTCGGCCTCGACGACAACAGAGACCGCGCCGGGCGCGGGCGTCGCCAGGAACGCGAGCAACGCGAGCGCGAGCATCGCGGCCGCAAACGCCGGGTTCGTCACGCTGGCGTGGACCGTCACTGCTTCACGTCGAGCTCGAACCCTGTCTCTGAGCGTTCCCATGTTCTCTCCTTCAGAAGAAAGGAGTCCGGCGTTCCCGCTACCGGTAGATGCTCTTGATCCGACCCCAGCTCACGCTCTCCACCGGCGGTCCAGCTACCTGTAGATGCTCTTGATCCGCCCCCAGCTCGCGCTCTCCACCGGCGAGCCGGTATAACTGAACCTCACGTAATCGACCCGGGCCCTGTGCCCGAGGGTGTTCTCGACCCGGAAGCTGTTGACGCCGGCCTTCAGCCACACCTCCTCGTCTCCGACCGAGACGAAGAACGGACCTCAGCCGAACCCCCATCCCTCAAGCAGCTCGAACTCCGAGACGCGATTGACCTCGGACGGCTCGTCGTCGAGCACGGTGAGCCGGACGGCCGAACTGTCCTGGTACTCGACCTGGTATCCGACGAGCGGCTGATAGTAGCCGGTCAGGGGAACCGCGATCTCGATCTCGATCCACTCCCCGATTTCGTCCAGCCCGTCGGCGGCGTACCACTCACTGGCGGCGGAACAGAAGACCTTCGAGATCTCCATGCCACCGATGTTGTACGCGGAGGCGTATCCCTCACCCTCGGCCTGAACCGTCACTCCGGCCCACGCCACAGGCGCGAGCGAAAGCAGCAGGAGGAGCGGCACAACGCGCGCAGATCCATGAATGCTCATCCGTCCGTCCTCGGCTTCGGGTGCGGGCCCGTCGTCGGGCCAAGCGCACGGCTCTCGGGATAACAGAAACGCAAAGTGGAGGTCATCGACCTCCACTTCGTTTGATTCACGGAGTGTGTTCCGGATTCGCGCCGGTGCCCGTCACGGGCTCGGCGCTAGTGGAAAAGGTCCCGCATGATCCCGACCTCGAACCCGCGGCCGGGCTGCGGGAAACCGCTCTCATCCTCGTAGAGCACGTCAAAGAGGTTCTCCACTCCGGCGAACAGGCTCCCCCACCGCGTCTCGACGGTCGTTCGCAGGCCGACGAGCGTGTACGGGGGCAGACTGCTGATCTCATCGTTGGCGCGCGGTCCGACGCGCGTGATGCGAACCGAGTGCTGCGTCGCTCCGGTCTCGTACGTGACGACTCCGGTGGCCAGCGTCTTCGGAACGAGTGGAACGTCCGTGTCGGCGTCCAGGTCCCTCGCGGACGTCATCGCCAGGCTCAGGTCGATCCTGAGGTGCGGACTCAGACGGTGCAGGACGCCGAGTTCCGCGCCCCACGCGTGGACGGCGCCGATGTTGTCGGCGGGTTCGCCCCATCCCGCCGTTGCGATCATGTCCTTCACGCGCTGATCGAACAGGAGAACCGACAGCCGCGAACCGTCGCGCGTCCCCTTCACGAACTCCGCCTCGAACGACGTCGCCCGCTCGGGTCTGAGGTCGGGGTTGCCGATCTGCGGACTGTACCATTCCTTGAGGGTCGGGAAGCGCGTCTTGACGCCGGCAAGCAGGCGGGTGCTGATCCCGCCTTCGAAGCTGTGGGACCACGCGACCTGGGGGTTGACGCTCGTCAGCGAGCGTCCGCTGCCCGAGACCGCGTCCGCGTTCACGGCGACGCTGAGCCGATCGTCGGCTCCCAGGCTGATGATGTCCTGCGCGAAGATCGAGCCCGTCGTCGCATCGTATCGCTCCCACTCCGCGCCCACGTCACCCTGCTGCCTGGCGATGTCCCCCCGGACGTTGAGACCCGCCGAGAGGCGGTGGCCGACGACGCGCTTGTACTCGGCGAACGCGTATCCGCCCACGGCACGGTTCGAGACCGTGGAGAGCCAGCGCCTCTGCTCCCTTGCCGGATCGTTGTAGGACGCGAGCTGATTGTCGTTCGTCGAGTAGAAGAGCTTCGCCTCGAGGTAGGCGAACCCGTCCGGTCGCCAGTTGACGGAGGCCACCGTCCTGGACTCCCGCCAGTTCGGGAAGCCCCAGTACCGCGGCCGCTCGGAGTCCGTCGCGACCGGAGCGTCGCGGCGCCCGTCGCTCACCTGGACAGAGACCGAGGCGCCCACGGTCTCCGTGATGCGCCCGGCCGCCCGCCCCCAGACCATCATGTCCTCGGAGGCTGAGAAATCGCGCAGCCCGCCGTCCTCCAGCGTGGTCGGCTCGAAGGCGGCCGGCAGCGAGAAGTCGGACGTGCCGTTCGTCGAGATGCCCCCGCTCAGATGCGCGTTCCCGAGCTGCCCCCCGCCGCGGAGATAGCCGGAGTAGCTCCCGTCGCTGCCGGCGGAGAGCCGGTAGCCGAGCCCCGAGCGGTCCTGCCCGGACGTGTTGACCTCGACCACGCCACCCAGAGCATTCGCGCCGTAGACGGTCGCCGCGGGGCCCCTCGTGACGCTCACGGTCCCCATGGCGCCCGCCAGGATCATGTTCGTGTTGACGGCACCCGTGTAGGGGTCCGAGAGGGGTACGCCGTCGACGAGCACGACCATCTCCCGCTCCGCCAGACCGCGCGTGCCGACCTTCTCCTCGCCGCGCGCGTTGGTACGCACGATCATGCCGGGCACCATGGAGAGAGCCTGTGCCAGGTTCTCGATACCGGCCCGCTGCATGTCCGACTCATCGACTTCGACGACGGCGTAGGGACCCAGAAGGCGCGTCCCGAAGACCGTGATCTCGGGAAACGAGTAGGTGCTGAGCCTCCGCGAGTCACCCTGCGTGCCGCCGTTCGACCCGCCGTCCCCGCCGTTGCGCGACGACTCCTGCGCGTGGGAGAGCGGGCTCACGGAGAAGGCCAGCAGCAGCGCGAGGACCGCGACCACCGATGCGCGGGTCCCTCCACCCCTGCGGGCTGTTCGTCCTGATCCGGACTCGGCGTCCGGAGTATCCGTTCGCGGCGGAAGGATGCCGCGGGCTCGCGCCAGTGGCGCCAGCAGAATCCTGTCGACGAAGGTCACAGCGCTCACCCCCAGAGAGACGTGCACGATGGCGAGGAAGACGATGACGGTCACGATCTGGCCGGCCGGGAGCGGACCATCCCCGAGGATCCGGCCGACGGTGAACTCCAGCGGATTCCGGTGCGCGATCGCGCCCCAGAGAACGAACGGGTGCGCGAGGGGCCAGAGCACGGCCAGCGCTCCAGCCAGATAGCGTGAGACCTGCGAGCCGGGCCGAACGAGACTGAGAGCAAGCTCGACGATCAACGCCTCGATGACGATGCCGAGGGCTGCGAACTGGGCGGCGCCGTACGCGGAGATCGCCTTGATGCCGGCGGCGACGAGACCGACCGCGAGCGTCGAGCCCGGCCGCGGAACGCTGACTCGCGCCACGAGCAGGACGACGACACCGAACGCCGCGAGAACGACTCCCCCGACGAACGGTACCTGCCACCCCTTGATGAACCCGCCGACGGTGATCTCGATGACGCCCCAGAGAGCCGCCATCAGCCCCAGATGAGCGATCTCCCGGCTCGACCAGGGATCCCGGCGCGACATCCGCGACGTCGGGTTCCCTCCGGACCCGTCGTCGGAGCTCGTGCTGCCGGGCGTCGCGGCCAAACTCACCTCCCGTGTGCGGCGGTGGAGGAAACGGGGGGGCGCGACCGCATACTTCTCAGGCGGTCTGCGCCCGGATGGCGGGTTCATGGTACACGCAACCGGCCGCGGCTGCAAGACCCGCTCCCGTCCTTGACCCCCTGTCTCGGGCTATGGTATACTCGGAATCGGAGCAGTGCGCGCAGGAAAAGCCACGAGGCACACCGGAAGAGGGAGGAAGCAGATGGCAAGACTGCTAGTTGTTCTGGCGATTCTCATCGCGGCCGCACCGGTCCTTGCGGTCAATTCACGACTCGGATACGAAGACAACGCAACGGTTGAGATCTCCTCCGCCGGTCCGCAGCTCTACGTGGCCGACGTCCTGATCTGCGTGGACATCAACGCGAACCCGGGCTTCTTCGATCCGAGCACCCGCTACGCCGACGCGTTCACGGCGGCCGGCGCCACGAGCTTCTCCTTCGCAGCGGTCGAGACGGACGGTGGGACGATCAACTTCCCGCCTGATGTGACGGCCGACAACTACGCGGTCGTCGTCGTGCTGACGAGCGAGAACTGGTGGTCCGCCCCCCAGAACATCGACCCGGCCGACGAGCTCGTGCTCGCCGACTATCTCGACTCCGGTGGGAACCTGCTTCTCGTCGGACAGGATTACATGTACGGCGCGCATCCCGAGATGGGCACGTGCACGGGATTCCCGCGTGACTATCTGGGGCTCGACGTCTGCACGCAGGACATCATCTGGGCGCCACTGACGGCCAACATCAGCGGCTCGCTCGGCGGCCCGTTCGAGGGTGAGAGCTTCTTCCTCGACTCGCAGACCGTGTTCCTGAGCAACGAGTTCTTCCCGGATGTCGCCACTCCGACGGTGAATGCAGACTACCTGTTCTACTACGACGACGCGGCCGCTGACGGCGTCGGGATCTACCACGATTCCGGCAGCTTCAAGACCGTCTGGTGCGGTGTCGAGATCTCCGCCGCCCCGGACTTGGACTTCTACCACATGATCGACGTGATCTATGAGTGGTTCATGACGAGCACACCGGTCGAGGAGACGACCTGGGGCAGCATCAAGGCCCTCTACCGGTAGTCTGCCGTTCGACGCGTGTTGCGGCTCCGAGCCGGAACTCCGGAATCGCACGAGACGGGCGGGGGCTCTCCCCGCCCGTCTTTGCGTTGACGGGCCCTGGTCGTCTATACTCCTCGGGAGGCCGCCCGCGAATGCTGCATCGACCCTGATGCCGAGACGACGGCGGCGCGTCCAACTCAGACGGCCGGACGCCGGCCTCGCATCCGGCCACCGGGGGTATCCCATGAACGAAGGTCAGAAGCGGCACGACTCACCGGACGCCGGCGACGGGCATGCGCCCATGGCCGTCGTCAGAACGGTGAGCGGCGAGCTCGAGGCTGAGACGATCAGATCGGCGCTCGAGTCGGCCGGCATCCCGGCGCGTATCAAGATGGAGTCGGTCGCGAAGGTCATCACGCTGACGGTCGACGGACTCGGGAAGGTCGAGATCCTCGTTCCCGAGGACCGTCTTGATGAGGCGAACGAGATACTCTCGAGCGCCGTGGACCTCGACCGGCTTGAGGATGAGGCGATGAGCGGGATTGACAGGGAGGATTCGTGACGAACCTCGACCTCACCGACGACTCGATGTGCTTCGCCTGCGGCAAGGCGAATCCGGACGGCCTCCATCTCGAGTTCGTGGAGACCGGGGACCGTCTTTCGACGACGATCGCTTTCGACGGGCGGTTCCAGGGATACCACGACATCGTGCACGGCGGCCTCATCAGCACGGTGCTCGATGAGACCATGGTGACGCTGCTCAGCCGAACCGGCGTGCTCGCTCTCACGGCGGAGCTCACCGTCCGCTTTCTTGCCCCGGTGCGCGTCGGCGAGGCCGTCACCTTCACGGCGTGGCTTACCGGTTCGCGGCGGAACGTGCACCGCGTCGAGTCCGAGGCGATCCGGGGCGGCGAGGTCGTGGCGCGGGCCAGCGCCCGGTTCATGACAGCACCCTAGGGACTCCCGCCCGCTCCGCCGACCTCCGCGTCCCCGCCCCCATGACCGGGTCTCCCTCTGAGCCCCGTACCCCGATGCCGATGGCCGATTATTGACGAATACAGAGCAATATGCAATACTAAGGGAAAGACCACGATCACGCCTAACGCCGCGACGCGCGGCGAGGAGGGACACGTGCATCCTGCCCGGGCCATGCGCCGACGATCGAGCCTCTTCCCCACCGCCGCGCTCGTTCTCGCGGCGGCCCTTCTCTTCGCGGCGCCGTGTGGCGCCGACACGGGCGCCGCTCAAGCCCTCCCCCGCGTGGACCCCGTCCCCACGATTCTGATCAACACCGACGACGAGGTCGTCGTGCGCTTCGACATCGCCGGGCCCGGCTGGCCTCGGAGCCTCCACCTGCAAGTCCCCGATCTGGGGAGAATCGAGGCGAGCGTCGAGCCCCCCGGCGCTGCGCGTGTCTCACCACCGGGGCTCATGAGGGACCTCAGGCTCGTTCAGGTCGCGTTCGAGCCGACAAGCCGCCCGGTCGACATCACAGTGCGTCTCACGGCGTCACCGGGTCCCGGCCGCAATGAGAGGATCGGCCGCGCGCGTCCCCTCTCCCCGGAGCTCGAGGCCCTCTATAGAAGCACGGTCCCCAACTACCGGAGCCGGGGCGAGCGGGACATTATGATCGAGAGGGGCGTGGGACTCGGCGACCTCGGCGGACGGGACGAGATCGAGTTTGGCGCGCGGTACCTCGTCATCACGACACCGTCCTTCGCTTCGATCGTGCAGGACCTCGCGGACTGGCGGCACCTCATGGGTCTGCAGGCCATGGTCGTCGATCTCAACACCACAGGCTCGGATCCCGCGTCCATCAAGAGCTACATTCAGAACGCTTACGACGTGTGGAGCGTCCCGCCCGAGTACGTGCTCCTGGTCGGCGACACGGAACAGATCCCCGCCATCGAGGACGGCACGGCGACCGACGATTACTACGCGCAGCTCGAGGGCGACGACCTCTTCATCGACGTGCTCATCGGCCGCCTGAGCGCCGACTCTCCCGGCGAGTGCGCGACGCTCGTCGCCAAGACGCTCGGCTACGAGCGGACGCCTCCGACGTCGGACCCGGACTGGCCGCAGAGCGGGATGCTCATGGTGGCGGACGACTACGATGACGGCGACTGGATCTATTACATGAACACGTGGTTCGTGTACGACCTCATGGAGGACGCGGGGTTCACTGAGATCGATACGCTCTTCGCGAAGAACGGCGTCTCATCGGGCGAGGTCTACGACTCCTGGAACGCGGGACGCGGGTTCGTCAATTTCCGGGGACAGGCGTGGACGAACTGGCCCGGCGCGTTCGGAATCAACCCGGACTACCTTACGAACGGATGGCGGCTTCCCATCGTCGTATCGGCGACCTGCGCGACGGGGATCTACCACGGCGACAACTACATCTGCGAGGATGTCGTGCGGGCCGGCACGGCCACCGATCCACGAGGAGCCGTCGCCTTCATCGGGAGCAACACGGCCTATCCTGGCAGCGGGAGACTCGCCCGAATGCGCGGCGCGGGCGACATGGCGTTCTTCGAACAGGCGTTCGGGGAGTACGGCGGCGATCTCGGCGCGGCGGCCCTGGCAACCAAACTCGCGGTCTACGAGTTCGACGGAGACACGGTCGAGTACAAAGCGTGGAATCTGCTCGGCGACCCGGCGATGCGCGTCTGGACCGCGGATCCGGCGCCCATGAGCGTGCTCCACGACGAGTACTTCCACGCAAGTCAGTCCGGCTTCACGGTCACCGCGCTCTCTGGCGGCCAGGCCCTCGAAGGGGCGCTCGTCGCGTGCACGAAGGCGGGTGACATCTACGCCTGGGGATACACCGACGCCACCGGCCAGGTCTCTTTCGCCCTCACGCCGTCCTCTTCCGGGACGCTGACGGTCACGGTGACTGCCCGCAACCACATCCCCTACGAGGGGAGCGCCACGGTGCTCGACAGCGGTTCGTTCATCGTCTTTGAGTCGATGACGATCGACGACGCGTCGGGAGGCGACGGCGACGGCCTCCTGAGCCCGGGAGAGACCGCCTCCCTGATCGTTTCGCTCGAGAACACGGGCGACGTCGGCGCCGGTGCGGTCTCCGCCGTGCTGCGAACGCTCGACGCCGAGGCCGTCGTGATCGACAGCGTCGCCGCCTACGGGAACATTCTCCCCTCCGAGACGGTCATCGGCACGCCGGCCTACCGCATCGAGGCGCTGGCCGGATGCCCGGTCGGGGAGCGAATCCCTCTCGAGCTTCTGGTCACGAACGGCGACACGACTCGTTCGCTCGCGCCGCCGACGATCACGATCGCCACGGGAGACCTGGACGTCGTCGACCTCGTCGTCGATGACCCTGCCCCCGGCGGCGACGGAGGAGACGATGCCAGCCCCGGAGAGACCGTGGGGCTGGTGCTCACCTTCGAGAACGTCGGCCCGTGTGATGTGACCGGCGTGACGGCCACGCTGAGCAGTGCGGATGCCGGGGTCACGGTGACGTCCTCGATCGCGTCGCTCGGCGATCTCCCGTCGGGCGCCACGGCCGCCACGGCGACGACGCCGTTCGTGATCTCGATCGCGCCGGACGCGCCGGACGGACACGACATCGAGCTGACCGTGGATCTCTCGGGAGAGGGTCACTCCTACACCTACGAGGAAACGGTGACGATCGACCTTCCCGTCTCCGGACCGACCATGTCGCTTGCGTCCGGCCCCGACGGGTACGGGTACTACTGCTACGACATCAGTGACTCGATCTACGCCTGCGCGCCGGACTACGAGTGGCTCGACATCTCCTCCCCGGGGCCCGGCTATCTCATTGAGGAGATCACGGACGAAGACGCCGCGACGGTCACCGTGAATCTGCCATTCAACTTCGTCTACTACGGGACGTCCTACCTGAGGGTCTCGGTCTGCTCGAACGGCTTCGTCTCCGTCGGCGAGGAGGACTACCGCTTCGGCAACAACAGCGGGATCCCTCATACCGACGGCCCTGAGAACATGATCGCGCCGTTCTGGGACGATCTCGACCCCTCCGTCTCCGGCGACGTCTACAAGTGGTACGACGCCGACAACCACCGCTTCATCATCCAGTTCGATGAGGTGCCGATCTGGAACACTATGGACACACAGACGTTCCAGGTCATCCTGCTCGACCAGGACGATCACGCGACGCCGTCCGGCGACGGCGCGATCCTCATCGTCTACGAGACGGTCACGTCGCCATCCGGGTGCACGGTGGGCATCGAGAACGCGGACGAGACGGACGGAATCCAGTACCTGTTCGACGGAGCCTACGACGCCCACGCGGCGCCGCTCACAGGCGGCTCCGCGCTTCTCTTCACGACCGAGGAACCAGTCGAGCCCGAGTTCCCATGGCTCGTGCTTGACAGTATGACGGTTGACGACGCCGACGACGGCGACGGCGACGGGCGCGCCGAGCCGGGCGAGACGGTCCGCCTCTCCATGGAGATCCTGAACAAGGGAGCGACGAATGCGATGGACGTGTCGGCCGTCCTCTCGTCCGCCTCGCCTGCTGCCGCCGTCATCGATGCGGCGACCACATATCCGAACATCCTGGTCGGGGGAACGGCCCTCAACGACGCCGATCTCACCATCGAGATCACCGAGTCGCCGGGCGACACCGTCGCCACGCTCTGGCTCGAGCTCACTTCAAACAGCGGCGGCTACGAGGCGGCGGTCCGCTGCGAGCTCCACATCGACCTCAGCGCGACCGGCGTCGCCGACATTCCGCTCGCGTTCGGTATGAGACCGTGTTACCCCAACCCGTTCAGCGGGGGCACGAGCATGCAGCTCGCGCTGCCGAGGGCGACCGAGGCGACGGTGGCCGTCTACACGCCCGCCGGCCGGCTCGTCAGAACGCTCTGCTCCGCCGCGCTCGACGCGGGGACGCATCAGATCGACTGGGACGGCCGGGACCGCACGGGACACAGGGTGGCCAGCGGCGTCTACTTCGTCCGCGCCGTCGCGGACGGACGTGAGCAGTCGAGAAAGGTCGTGCTGCTCCGCTGATGGGAACAGGCGTGACGCGACGGTGCAGCCACCGGAGGCGCTCGCGCCAACTGCCACGGCTCACCACCGGCATCACGAACAACGGGGTCCCGCGCTCACGCGCGGGACCCCGTTCTCGTCTCGCAGGGACCGATGGAAGATCAGCGGTACTCGGCCTTCACCGCACCCCAGGTGGTCGTCTCGACGGGCGTCTCCTCCTCGAACTCGACGAGCATCGAGCCGGTGTTGTTGCCCATCGTGTCGGTCGTCTCGTCGAGCAGGAAGCAGTAGACCCAGCCCGTGCTGTGCGGCGTGATCGTGTACTCCTCACCCACCTCGAGCACCTTGAAGATGGGATGATACGGGTGGTCCATGTGGCGATGGAAGAGACAGACCCCATCGAAGTACCCGGTCGGGTCACCGTTCGTCGCGGCATCCCCGTCGACGCTGGTCGAGTAGGTCTGCTCGCCGACGAGGATCTTCTTGGCCGCGCCGAACTCCTCAAGACCGATGCAGTTGAACATCGCGTGGATCACGATCTCCTCGCGGAACCCGCCGGGACCGGTGATCGTGACGGTCATCGAGCCCGAGTTGTCCGCCGTGTCCTTCATGGACTTGTCGACGAGGAACGCGAAGAAGTCAGACCCGCTCGCGGTGAAGGTGTACATCTCGCCCTTGTTCACCACGGCCATGACCGGGTGCGCCGGCGCGTCGCCGTCGTAGTAGTAGATGAAGACGCCGTCGTAGTCGGAGTCATCGTACATGCTCGCCCGGGCGTCGCCGTCCACGGTGACCGTGTACTTGGCTCCCGGCGTCAGCGAGACGTACGGGGCGTTGAGCGTCCGGATCGCGATGCAGTTCTTGTAGGCGTCGACCGTCTGATACTCGGTCGCCGCGGCGGTCAGCGTCAGCGCGAGAAGCACGAAGGCCGTCACGGCCAGATAGCTCTTCCTCATGAGCCCTTCTCCTCCTGGTTGGAAGCTGCGTTTTCGACCTGTTGAATCCCTATTCTCCAGAATACCACACGTTTGTGCCCCCGTCAAGATTCACCCCGTGGCGCGCTTCCCGATCGTCGTGGTAGTCTGCCTGAGTGATCGGCGCGCGAACCGAGGAGAACGTCCATGCGAATCGTCCTGCTGCTCTTCGGATCCTATCTGGTCGGATCGCTCTCCCCCGCGCACGCGCTCTGCCGCGTCCTTCGCGGTTGCGATCTCCGGACGCTCGACAGCGGCAACCTCGGCGCCAGGAACGCGGGACGCGTGCTCGGCCTGCCCGCGGGGCTCACCGTGCTCGCGCTCGATGCGGCGAAGGGAGCCGTCGCCGCCGCGGTCGGGCTGGCGGCGCAGGGGGACCTCGGGATCGCGGTCGCCTGTGGCGCGGCCGCCGTGACCGGGCACAACTGGCCCTTCTACCTCGGCTTCAGCGGCGGCCGCGGCGCGGCGACCGCGGCGGGTGCAGCGCTCGTCCTCCTGCCGCTCGAGGTGGCCGTCGGCCTCGTACTCTGCGTCATCGTCCTCCGCATCACACGGAGCCTCTACACGGGCGGAGCGGTCGCCATGGTCGTCTCCGTCAGTTTCGCCGTGGCGCTGCGCGGCCCGGGCCTGGCCGCCGCGAGCCCGTTGCTCATCTCGGCGCCGCTGCTGCTTAGGCACGTGCCCGACGTCGTCCGACACGTCCGTGACGGCGACCGGCACATCCCCTAGACACGAGGGTGGGCGCCTTCAGCCGGCACGCGCGCGGACCGAAAGGGATGCGGTCCGGACGCGGCAGGAACGGGGCAGGACACGCGCTCGCCACCGCGTGTGCAGAGGCGGGAGCAACGCTCGCCGCCGCGCACGCAAAGGGGCGGGAGCGACGCTCGCCGCCGCGCATGCAAAGAGGCGGGAGCGACGCTCGCCGCCGCCATGCAGAAGAGGCGGGACCCGCGGGTCCCGCCTCTCGATCGGAAACGGGGTCTGCCCTCGCCCGCGGCGCGGCCGCGCGCGGAGGCAGTCTTGTCGGTCGTGAGCTACTTCCTGAGCCGGCGCCTCGTCACCGCGCCGAGGCCCAGAAGGCCTGTCCCCAGGAGCAGGAGCGTCGAGGGCTCCGGGATCGGCGGAGGCGTATCCGAACCGTACACCTTCACGTCATCGACGTACCAGCCCTCGTAGTCATTGAACATCTCGTCGACCGAATCGAACGTGAAACAGATCTGCGCGTGCTGCTCACCGGCGAGGTACGGCGTGAGATCCGCGTACAGCAGGTTCCACTGGCCCTGATCGAAGGTCTGGATGTCCGGCGCGAGGTAGTTCCATCCGAAGATCGGCGCCGTGCTGTACCCGACGTGAGCCACGTCGTACTCCTCGGGCGCGTTCTCCGTCTCGAGCCACGATGCGAACTCGAAGTGGACCTCGGTCGCTGTGCTCAGATCCATCATCGGCGTCATCATGCGGCCCCAGCTCCAGCCCACATCGTAGTTGGGCGGCGCGCCGGTGGCGGGACGCTGGTTGTAGGCAGCGCTCCACGTGCCGCTGTACGCACGGTAGTCCTCGATGTGCCAGAGCGACTGATAGCCGGTGTGCGTCCAGTCACTCTGGTAGTTCTCGAAATCCTCGTGCAGGAAGTACGTCGCGCTCGCCAGCGGCGCGGCGACCAGCACGACCAGTACCGCGATCACCATCGTCCTCATGATGCGTCCTCCCCGTTGTCCGACTGCACCGACTGACACTCACAAGCCAGATTAGCGCACGTCCCCAACCATGTCAAGTCCTCTCTTCAATCGCAGCCGCCGGGCGCCGAACCGCGTCCCAACGCGAAAGGGCGAGCGCCATCAGGCGCCCGCCCCGGTCCTTCCGCATGTTGTCTGCTATGGTGGACTAGTGCCTGCGCCTCCGGACAACGGCGCCCAGCCCCAGGAGCCCTGTTCCGAGGAGCAGGAGCGTCGAGGGCTCCGGCACGGGCGGCGTGCCGCCGGACTCCCCCGCGAGCCGGACGTTGTCGAGATACCAGCCCTCGCCGTAGTTGAAGAGCGGGCCGATCGAGTCGAAGTAGAAGCCGACGCGGACGTGGTCCAGGCCCGCCAGCATCGACAGGTCGGCGCCGAGATGGTTCCACTGCGCCTGCTCGAAGGTCTGGATGTCCGGGAAGAGCGGCACCCACGGCAGCGCCTCGGCCTTGAACATCACAAGCGAGATATCCAGCGGCAGCGGGCAGTCGTCGGTGTCAAGCCAGGAGTAGAAGTCAAGCTCGACACTGGTCGCGTCCGAGAGGTCCATCCAGGGCGACGCGAGCATGCCCCAGCTCACGCCGACATCGTAGTGGTAGTCCGGGCCGCCCGTGTTGTAGGCGGCGCTGTACGTCCCCTCGTAGGAGCGATGGTCCTCACGGTGCCAGAGCGATCCTGGCTGGCAGTTGATCTCGCCGAACGTCTCCCAGCCGTACGGGACATCCTCGAAGTCCTCGTACAGGAAGATGGTCGCCGATGCCATGCTCGCCATGACCGCCAGCAGCGCGACTGTCGCAATGAGCCTCACACGTGCCTCCTCGTCGATCGTCGTCGGACCGGCGCCCGGCGACACGGCCGTCCATGATAATCCGACCAGCGTCGAATGGCGCATGCCGGATAGTGTGCCTCACACCAATAAGCTTATCACAGCAGGCCTCCCTCGTCAAGTCCGATTCCGGGTACCCCCTGACCGTGCCGGGCCGAGTCCTCGCGCACTCCGGGCAGTGCCTCCCGCTCCCTCGCGGCCCGCGCCCTCCCCCACACGGAGCTCCCGAATGCCGACCTGCGCCCTTGCGGGCCCGCCGCTCACCCCCTAGTATCGCCACACTGTCCTCAACAGCCGGCACCACCACCCCAGCAAGGAGCGCCACCAGTGGAATACGAAGACGAGATGCGGGTCCACCCGCGTCGGCGCGTCCAGTTCCCTCCTCTCAACACGGGGGCATGGCGCTGGATCGCGCTCGGTATCCTCGGGCTCATCTTCGTCACAACGACGTTCTACTCCGTCGCGACCGATGAGGTCGGCGTCGTCAAGAGGCTCGGCGCATACAACCGGACCGTCCAGCCTGGGCTCCACCTCAAGCTGCCGTTCGCTATCGAGAAGGTGCACAAGGTACGAGTCCGCTATGTGTTCAAGGAGGAGTTCGGCTTTGCGACGGCCCGGGCCGGGATCCGGACGACCTACCAGCGGGGTGACTTCTCGTCCGAGTCGCTCATGCTCACGGGTGACCTCAACACCGCCGTCGTTGAGTGGATCGTGCAGTACAAGGTCAAGGATCCGATCCTGTACCTGTTCAAGGTGCGCGAGGTACCGGGGACGATTCGGGACGTGGCGGAGTCGGCCATGCGCCAGATCGTCGGGGACCGGAGCGTGACCGAGGTCCTGACGGTGGGTCGGCGAGAGGTTGCCGACCAGGCAGCGCTGCTCATGCAGTCCCTCCTGGACGAGTACGAGACCGGCATCGAGCTCGTCACGGTCAATCTGAAGGACGTCAATCCGCCGGACGCGGTGAAGCCGTCGTTCAATGAGGTCAACCAGGCGAAGCAGGAACGCGAGCGCATGATCAACGACGCATGGTCCGAGTACAATCAGGAGATACCGGCGGCCAAGGGCGAGGCTGAACGCGTCATCCGGGACGCGGAGGGATACGCACTCGCTCGCGTGAACAGGGCGCAGGGCGACGCCGAGCGGTTCGTCGCGATATGGCGCGAGTACTCGCGCGCGAAGGACGTCACGAAACGGCGGCTCTATCTCGAGACGATGAGCGAGATCCTGCCGAACATCGAGAGGAAGTTCATCGTCGATCCGGACTTCGAGAACCTCGTCCCCCTTCTCCAGCTCGAGACGAAGGGAGGCGAATGATGAACCCCACCCGTATCGTCACCATCCTGGTTCTCGGATTCGTCGCACTGATCGTGCTGACCAACACGCTCTACATCGTGGACATGACCGAGCAGGTCGTCGTCACGCAGTTCGGCCGTCCGATCGGCGAGCCCGTCACGGAGCCGGGTCTCAAGGTCCGCGTCCCGTTCATCCAGCGCACCAATGTGTTCGAGAAGCGCGTCATGGAGTGGGACGGCAATCCGAGCCAGATCCCGACGAAGGACAAGAAGTACATATGGGTCGACACGTTCGCTCGCTGGCGAATCGCCGATCCTCTCAAGTTCATGCAGTCCGTGGGCAACGAGATGGGCGCCCACGCGCGACTCGACGACGTCATCGACGCTGCCACTCGCGATCTCATCACGAGCTATGACCTGATCGAGGTCGTCAGGAGCACGAATCGTGACATGGTCGGCTCCGACAACGAGGAAGCGGTCCCGGCGACCGAGCTGATCGAAGCCGGCCGCGAGACGCTCACCGTGCAGATCTTCGATGTCGCCGTCGAGCAGATGCCGAGGTACGGCATCGAGCTCGTCGACGTCCAGATCAAGAGGATCAACTACGTCGAGGAGGTCCGTCGCAAGGTCTACGAGCGGATGATCTCGGAGCGGCAGCGGATCGCGGAGCGGCTTCGTTCCGAGGGCAAGGGGGAGAGCTCGGAGATCCGCGGAGAGAAGGAGAAGGAACTCCAGCGCATCACGTCGGAGGCGTACCGCACCGCAGAGGAGATCCGGGGCAACGCGGACGCCGAGGCTGCCGCCATCTATGCGGAGGCCTTCGGGCGGGACCCGGAGTTCTACTCATTCCTGCGGACGCTCGAGAGCTACCACGAGACGCTCGACGAAGAGAGCGCGCTCATCCTGACGACGGACAGCGACTACTTCAAGTACCTCAAGAGCATGCTGGGACGCTAGCACGACGGAACGGGGGCCGGCGCGCAACGCTCCGGCCCCCGCTTAGCCATCTCTCCGTCGCTCGAGGTAGGACTACGGACCCGCTGCCGCGTACTCGGCCTCGGAGTCGGCGCGCGCTCTGGCCAAGGCGATGGCGCTGACGGCCTGGTCGCTCTCGGGTATCAGCACGGACTCCCCGACATCGAGGCCTCGGACGCCATTGGCGTCTGTCAGGCGGTCCCAGACCGCGTACACACCCGCCTCGTCCTCCACCTCGGACGGCGTCAGGCCCCGCTCGGCGGCCACGATCGACGCCGCGAGACTCCAGAGACTCTCGCCCGGCCGCGCCGTCACCGAGCGAACTCGGACCGTCTCGCCCCCGGCCGCAGCGAACGCGACGTTGCTCGACGGCTCCCCGAGGAACCGTTCGCCGTTCTCTTCCACCAGACGCGCACGGTGTCTGGCGCGCCTGACTCCGACGATCAACTCGGAGTACTGCGCCCCGGGCTCCACGACCTCCGCGCTCTTCGCGTACGAGAGAGCGCGGTCGAGCTGCCCGCTCTTGAGCGCGGATCGGGCAAGCTCCTCCCATTCGTCGGCGCTCCGTCCCGCGTGTCTCCGGACCGCTTCGCCCTCCGCGGGTTCGGTCTCGCTCCCGCCCTGCATCATGACCGGGATCAGGATCCCGCAGGCCAGGATCACGAGCGGGATCGCCAGGGTCACCTTGCTTGCGCGCTTCATTTGCGCCCCCCTTGCTGTGGGCGCCCCCGGGTCCCGACCCGGCGGACGTCCGACCTGTCGCTGTTGCCTCTCACTACGACAGACGGCCGGGAAGCGGTTTCACTTCCCGGCCGTGGGGGGGGTCTTTTCGGACGTTGCGGGCCGCGCTACTCCCGACCTGCTACCCGGCGCGCCGGGGCTCCCGAGCCTACTCGCCCGGCGGGACGCCCTCTCCCCTGTTGTAGTAGCGGATCGTCGGGTAGGCCAGCTCGACGTTCGGCTCGGCCGCGAACGCCTGGAGGACCTCCTCCCAGATCATGTGGGCCGTGCCGCGGCGCCTCCTGGGCGGGCAGAGGTAACGGATCGTGAGCAGAACGCCGCTCTCCTTGACGCTCGTGTAGACCGTCGGCGTCAGCGCGGAGTAGTAGATCAGGAACTGCTTGCTCGCCTCACGAACCTCGGCCGCCGCCTTCTCCTTCGGCTCCTCTCCGAGCTTCGCCGCGATCTCGAGCAGAACCTCCTTGGCTCGCTTCCAGTCGCTCTCGAACGTGATGAGCACCGGGATCTCGTTCCAGATGTAGTCGAAGCCCTGACCGAAGTTCGCGACGGGGTTGGTGAGGACGAGCGCGTTCGGCACGTGCATCATCCGCCCCGTGCTCTGGTCGGCGTCGACCCAGTTGCCGACCTCCATGAGTGTGAACTGGAACACGCGGAGGTCCACGACGTCACCCCGTTGACCGGCGACCTCGACACGGTCACCGACCACGAACGGTCTTCGCCAGAGGATGAAGATCCAACCGGCCACGTTGACGAACACGTCGCGGAGGGCGATGGCGATGCCCGCCGACAGAAGACCGGCGAAGGTCGCCACGGACTCGAAGCCCGTGAACCAGATCCTCGTCAGGATGAGGAGCACGAGCAGCGCCGTGATGTACGCGACCGCCTTGCGCCAGGCGTAACGGGAGCGGGGATCCTCGATGTGCCGCCACGCGATACGAAGCACGATGGTCCGAAACAGCCACAGGACGAGAATGACGGCAACCGTCCAGAGCAACCGTGCCATCAGGGTCGCTTCGATCCCCAAGAGCGCGCCGAGGCGCTCCCCCAGCTGGTCCATAGGACCTCCTCTACCTTCCGGTCGCCCAGGTCGTCGGGAAATCCGTGGAGAGACGCTGGACGTCGAAGAGAGTGGCGATCAGCTCATCCGTCCTGCCGGCCCGTTCCGGGTTGACGTACTCCCAGATGATCTCACCCGTCTCGGTGACCTCGAACGCCCGTCCGTAGTCCGACTCGATGATGAGCGTGTTCCCGTTGGGCAGACGGTGGTTCGCGCCGCACATCTGCGTGTAGAAGTCCTCTGGCCTGTCTCCTGCGTATACCCAGATGATCTCCTGAGTCATCGGATCGAACTCGATGACGCGGGATCGTCCCTGGTTCCCGAGGTTGTCGAACACGAGGATGTGCCCGCTCCTGAGCTGGCGGGGCATGTGCTGCGCGTTCCACAAACCCGTGAAGGCCCAGACGACCTCCTCGCGGTTCATGTCGACGACGGCGACGAGCGACTGTTTCCTCGTCGAGATGAGCACGTTGCCCTCGGCGAACGCCGGGATCCTCCCGACCATCGAGCCATCGAGGTACTGCACGGAGTTCGTGTGGAAGATGTCACCGATGCGCCGCATGCCGAGGAGCTCGGTGACGTTCGAGTACATCGAGTTTTCGAACGCCTCGAGCGTCGATACCCGTCTGAGCGAGTTCCCGTCCGCGTCGAGGATCTCGACGAAGTCCTCGAGGATCGGGGTCGCGGGGTTGATCCGCCGGACGATGTGGGCGTCCCGGGTCAGCGTACAGATGCGGCCGTCGTCGAGGACCTGAAGGTCGTGATGCGCGCCGTTGTCGTGGGCCCAGATGATGCGGGAGTCGGCGTCCACCTTGATGATGCCGATGCCCTCGAAGATCGCGATGACGTCGCCGTTCTCGAAGAGGTGCGCGGCCCGCCAGTACTGCGCGTTCTCGTCGTCGGCCTCATCCACCTTGTCCGGCCAGACGTCCAGGAGTTCCACGCTCCACTCGTGGAGCACGCGTCCGCTCATGTCCATGAGCGCGGCTCCGGGCCGGTGGCCCGAGAGCACGAAATTGAGTCCGTCGAGCGCCTTCGCGCCATCGTGAACGGTCACGCCGCTGACTTCGGGAGCCTGTCTCGAACCGGACAGGTAACCGATGGAACGCAGCCGCTCCACCTCCTCGCGCTGCTCCTCGGTGAGCCGGTCGCGATGCTCGGGTCGGGCCATACGCCAGCGGCCCTCGGTGTCACCTGATCCGTCACCATCGCTGTCGCGCGCGTGAAGCGGAACGTCGACGGCGGCCAGACAGAGGATCAAGAGGACCGCGAGGATCGCGCCGGCGAGCGGGACCGGACCGGTCCGGAACACCGAAGGGCGGGAGTGTCGTCTCGTATGAGCCAAAGGGCCTCCTCATCATGAGATCATGTGGCGCGTGGCGCAGCGCTTAAGATACGACTATAGCACCTCCCGCGGTCCGCCCCAACCCCTCCGAGCTCGGTTGACACCCGCTGTGCGTCCGGGTAGCATCGGCGGAGCATTCAGGACGAAGCCCGGCCGTGGCGGATCGCCGCCCCGGCGGTCGCGACCGGCCGACGGAGCGCCGGAAGCGCGCCGAGACCGGCCGACGGATCGCCGGAAGCGCGCGGAGACCGGCCGACGGAGCGCCGGAAGCGCGCCGAGACCGGCTGGCGGAGCGCCGGAAGCGCGCCGAGACCGGGCGCAGTGGTCGAGACGCAGCGCCCCCCCGAATGGAGAGAGATCATGCGGTGTGCCTCTTGCAGACACGGACAGCGGACCCGAGCGACCGCAGCGATCGCGTCCACGGTCGCGCTCCTCACGGTGGCGCTCCTCGCGGGATGCTCCCCGGACGACGGCGTCACGAGGCTCGTGTTCGCGGCCGGCCAGGATCCCTCGGGCGCAACGGCCGCGCTCATCGAGGAATACAACGATGCGCACCCGGACGTCGAGGTGACGTTCCAGGTCATGCCGGCGAGCACCGACACTCAGCACGACGCCTACGGAACATACCTCTCCGCCCGGGAGACGGGCATCGACGTCTACAGCCTGGACGTCATCTGGACGGCCGAGTTCGCTCGCGCGGGGTGGATCGCGCCGCTGCCCGAGGAGTTCATCGTCCCCGACGAGTTCCTGCCCGGCCCCATGGAGAGCGTCACGTGGCGCGGCACGCCCTATGCCGTGCCGTGGTTCACGGACGCCGGAGTGCTCTACTACCGGAAGGATTTGCTCGAGGCGGCCGGCCTCGACGTCCCGGAGACCTGGAGCGAGTTCGAGACCGCCTGCCGGCTGGCGGCGCCCGTCGGCGGCAGCGGGTTCGTGTGGCAGGGCGGCCGCTACGAGGGTCTCGTGTGCAACTTCCTCGAGTTCCTCTGGGGTCGGGGCGGCTCCCTTGACCGGGAGCACCTCGCAGGTTCCCCGGACCAGGCGGCACGCGAGATCGAGGAGACGATCGACTTCGTGTCGTCGCTGCTCGAGAAGGAGATCTCGCCGCCGGGAGTCCTGACCTACGACGAGGAAGACACGCGCAGGATCTTCACTGAGGGTCGCGCCCTCTTCCTCCGCAACTGGCCTTACGTGTGGAGCATCGCGCAGGGCGAGGATTCGAAGGTCGCCGGCAGCACGGGCGTCGCGCCGCTCCCCCACGCCGTGGGCGAGACCGGGTACTCGACGATCGGGGGCTGGAACGTCGCGCTCTCGGCCTTCAGCGAGCACCCCGAGGAGGCGCTCGAGTTCATCAAGGGCCTGACGCCGTTTCCCGGGCGCCTGT
>CAZAQL010000017.1:0-7260 GCA_964487295.1 uncultured bacterium
AGAACGCCTGCCCGATACCAACGTAGACGCGGGTCTGGCCGTGCTCCGTGACGGGAGCAACGACGTCGAGGCGGAAGACCCAGATGCCGAGATAGTACCTGGCGCCGACGCCGGCGCCCACGGACAGGGTGTCCAGGCGGATGGCGGAGAAATCGTCGAAGACCTGGCCGGCGTCGATGATGCCGACCGCCCGGAAGGGCCCCGGCGCCGGGACGCGGACCTCGGTCCGGAACTCCAGGAGGCCGCGCCCGCCCTTCGGGTCCCCGTCCTCCCCGACGGGACCGAGCGAGTTCCAGGCGAAGCCCCGGACAGACCCCTGTCCTCCGGCGAAGAATCGCTCGTTCACGGGAACGTCGGAACCGTCCTGCTGCGGGCGGATCCAGCCCGCGCGCGCGGCGAGAGCCAGCACCCGGCTCCCGTAAAGCTCCTTGAAGCCGCGCCACTCCAGCTCGGTGCGCGTGAAGTCGTTCGTGCCGCCGAGGAGCGAGCTCGCGACCCGGAACTCCGCCCGCGTGTACGTTCCTCGTGTCGCGTCGAGCACGTCGTCCCGCGTGTCGTGCGTCGCCCCGACGGAGACCTCGGTCGTGTAGTTCGTTCCCGGCACATCCTCGGGGTCGCTGATCTCAAGCACGACGGTCCGCTTGAGACCGTACGAACCCTCGACGGACAGCGCCCTCGTGAGTTCCTTGCTGAGCGAGAACACCCCGTGTTCGCTCTCAGACATGTAGGCATCCTCGTCGCGGTAGTCGTACCCGAGCGACAGCTCGCCGGTCACAGGGACTCCGAACAGCCAGTCGTCACCGATGGTGAACCCGGCGTCCCGCGTACGGTAGCTCACGCCGCCATCGAGCATCATCCAGGTGGCGTTCCCCTGTACGTTGCGGTTCGTGAACTCGGCGCTGGCGCCCGGTCCGTCGATGACCTCGTAGCCGACGCTCGCCGAGAGCTCCACGCTCCGCCGCTCCGAGACGCGCACCTGCATCGCGCGCTGGACACGGCCTGTCTCGCCGGGCGCGGGCTCGATCCAGACCGAGTTGAAGAGCCCCGTACTGTAGAGGTTGGCCTGGCTCTCGCCCACCCTGTCGACGTCGAAGAGCTCGCCCGGCTCGAACGTGAGCTCCCGCTCGATGACGAACTCGCGCGTCTTGTCGTCGCCGGTGATGCGGATCTCTGAGATCCGAGCCTGCTTTCCCTCGACCACATCGTAGTGAACGGCGGCGGTCCGTGCGATGTCGTCACGCTCGATCGTCTGTTCGACGTTCGCGTCGAGATACGAGTTGCGCGCATAGTGGCCGGAGAGCGCGGCGCGGTCCCGCGACAGCCGCGCCGTTCTGAACGGGTCGCCCTCGTTCACGGACAGCTCGCCGAGGAGCGTCTCCGTGGAAAAAGCCTCGTTCCCGCTGATGCTCACGTCCGTCACGATCCATCGCTCTCCCTCGTAGACCGAGATGAGAATGTCGACAGCGGTCGAGTCCGCGCGATATGCGACGTCCTCGACCGAGACGTCCGCCTCGAGGAACCCCTGCGTCGAGTAGAGGAGCTCGAGCGTTGACAGGTCGCTCTCGAGCACGTTCGGGTCGAAGCGCGTCAGCCTGAGTGGCGAGCTCTCGACGGTGTTCATGTACGACTTGAGACGCTCAGCATCGAAGGTCTCGTTCCCGGCGAAGCGAAGGCCACGCAGGACGGGGCCGCGCTTCTCGGCGAGAATGCGCTCGAGCCTGCGCTGTCCCGGAGCGTCGTAGACGGCGTGGGCCGCCTGTGCGCAGAGGAGCACGAGGACGCACGAGACGACCACGGCCGCCCCCGCTCCTCCCGGTCGCCTCCGCCGGCTACTCGAGGCGGAACCTGAACTTGACGCCGATGGCATGGTTCCCTTCCTGATTCGCCTTCGTCTCGATGGATATCGTATCGGTCATGCGCCATGAGAGACCGACCGTCTGCCCCTCGAAGCCGCCGAGGTCCGTGGTGTAGTCCACGCTCAGGCGCCTTCCGAACCGCTTGCCGACAGTGACCTGAGCGTCCGCGAGGCCCCCCTCGGCTCCCTCCTCGGTGATCACGTCGACCGTGTCCAGATTGAGCCAGCGCTTCGCCGTCGCCTCCGCGACTCCGTAGAGCCCGCTGATGAAGGCCGAGCGAGCGAGCGAGCTGAAGCTCTCGCCGGCCGAACCGGACCCGGACCCCGAGGTCAGTCCGCCCATCGTCTGGCCGAACGTCAGGAGCGCCACGATGTCGGGCTCGGAGAGCGGCGGGACGCTCGAGAGCTCGGGGACCGCCTCGCCTCCGAAGCCCTGGTAGCGGACGGTCACCGTGTACAGCTCGCCGGCGCCGCTCTCCACGTCGGCCGTCGCCACGACGTCGACGAACGGCACGCGCCTCCGCGGATCCGTATACCGCACGGCGAACGTCCGCACCTCGAACTCCTGCCCCAGGTATCGGACGATGCCGGCATCCGCGCTCACGCCGCCCGACAGCGAGGGACGGGCGAGCGAACCGCCGGCACGGACCCCTCCGGTGAGCTCCATGATCGCGATGTTGCTGTCCACCTCGAGCGGGCTCTCGAGATTGGCCGTGATGTCCAGACCGATCCGGTCGAGCCCGGTGCCCTCGACCGGCGTGACGACGGCCCGCGGCCGGCGCGCCAGGACCTCGGAGAGGTTCACCTTGTAGGTCACGGTCGCTTTGTCGACACCGACGTCGCCTCGGATCGTCGATGCCACCGGCGTCCCGCTCCACTCGAGCTCGCCATCGATCAAAGCGTCCGCGACATCCGGAATGGTCACATCGACGCCGTCGACCTCCGCGCGAAGCTCGAAACCGCGGCCCCCACCGCTCGTGGAGAGCTCGCCGTCGAGACGAATGCTCCCCGATCCGATCCGGGCGAAGGCCTCCTCGAGCCTCGCCGAGCCCCCTGTGCCCGTGACACGCAGACGAACGTCACGGATCGGCTGTTCGAGCGCCACCAGCTCCACGCGACCACCCGACAGCACCACGTCGCCCTGGACGTCGGGAGCCTCGACGGCGCCCGTCAGCCGAAGGTCCGCCTCGATAACGGCCTCGAGCCGTTTGACGCCGTCTGGGAGCCCCTTTGTTCTGTTCAGACGAAACCGGTACGCGCGGATGGCGAGATCCAGCTCTCGGACACCGGCGTACATGCCCGGATAGAGCGGCGGACCCTGCGCGCGCTGGAGGGGGAAGACGCCGCTCACGATGAGGTCGCTTCCATCGAGCGACAGCCGCGCCGGGTCGAGCTCGAGCGCGTATGCGTCGGCGCTGCCGGACCCCGTCAGGCTGTCGAATCGCACTCCCGCGATGGTCGGACGCGCGAGGTCCCACGAGAACGAGACGCTGGGCTCTCCGAGCGTCCCCCCCACGGCAGCGTCCGCCGTGAGCGTGCCCGTCAGCACGGGATCCGTGCCGGGCATAAGCGCGCGCATCAGGTGCGCCACATCGAGCTCGGTGGTCCTGAGCGCAACGTCGAGAGCGCCGGCGGCATCCACGCCTCCCGACACGGAGACGGTCCCGCCGGGCTCCTCGCCCAGCGCCCGCCGTCGCGCGATCTCGACCGTCAGGCTGTCGACCGCCACGGCGCGGCCCTCCACGGAGAAATCGAACGGCTCCGCCAGCGAGAACGAGACGAAACCCCAGGCCGCTTCCGCGCCCTCAAAGCGTCCCGTGCCCCGCAACGTCTCGAGGGAGTCCGCTCGACCGGCCACGCTCGCCCCCCCGGTGATGGTGAAGAGCTTCCGGCCCCGGATCTGAGAGAGGAAGGACGGGCCGCCCTCGAGCACGTAGCTCGAGCACGCGACGCTCGCCTCGAACTCGCGGCCCGCGTCGAGGGTCGGAAGCCCCTCATCCTGGAGGGTGAACGGCAGGCGCGCGCTCCCGCGCACCGTTCCTCCCGCGTCGCTCCTTCCCGAGAGGTCGACGGCGACGGCCGAGTCGACCGACCGGGCGTCCACCCGTATGTCACCGAGCCTGACGCCGGACGCGACGAGCTCGCGTGTCTCAAGCGTCGCATCGAGCGTCAGCCGCGCGGGCGACTCGTCCGCACGCTCAAGCCGCAGCGCGGCCTTGCCGGCGACCGTACCGTGCAGCGCCGACTCCTCCCGGACCCCGCCGAGCATGGCCTCGACCGCTTCCAGCCTCAGGTCGTCCAGCGACGCGTCGAGACGCATCCCGGACCTCGCGGCGAAGACGCCGTCCAGGCTCGCGCCTCCCGGCGTCCCGAGTACGACGAGGTCGCGGACCCTGACGGAGTCCTCCGACGCCACAACGGTCACCGGTCGCACGATGTGGAGGCTCTCGCTCCCGGCCGCGACCGAGAGCTCCGTAAGCGTCGCCGAAGCGTCGAACCCGCCGCCCCGCCGGGTCAGGAAGTCGACCTCGCCGGTGGCCGTCGCTTCCGCCACGACCGGCGCGCGAGTGTCCGACGCGAACTCGCCGCTGACATCGAGTGAGTCGAGTGTCACACGCGCTCCCAGGTCACCGTCCGCGAGGTTCCACGTCCCGTTCACGGCGCCATCGAACGCGGCGAGCCGTCCGCTCATGTCGTCCGGACGCCCGGCAGCGGTCGCCGTCGCCGCCCCGATGGTCACCGTGCCGAACGCCAGACTCTCCGCGCGCGCCTCGGCGGTGAACTCGAGCGACTGCATGGGATGATCCGCTCGTGCCTCGACCCGGAGCGTCCCGCTCACGTCCGCCTCCGCGAACGCCCCCACCGTCGCCGCGAGACTGTCGGTCTCGACATACGCCGTGACCGACCGGGGGCCGTCCTCCGCAAGCTCCCCGTGGACCTCGGCGCTCGCGGCCAGGCCCCGAGCCGTGAGGGTGAATACGCCTTCGCCCGCCTCCCCGTGGGCGACGAGTCGGCCGACCGAGACGCCCTCTCCCTGCTTCGCGGGCACGGTGAGTCTCCGCGTCTCGACGTCGAGCGTCGCCGCAAGCGTCGCGAGCGCCCCCCCGTCCATCGCGCCGCCGAACCGGACGTCCGCCGCGCCCCCGAGTGTCGAGCCGGGTATCTCGCCGAGGTCGACGCCGAGGAAGGCGCCGCTCGCCCGCAGACGCGCCTGGCTCGACATCGTCTCAGCGCCCGCGCCCGACGCGCTTCCGGAACGCGGGAGATCGATCAACCCCTCCGCCTCGAGCGCCCCGCCCAGCGCGTGGAGCGCCACGTGGTCGACCACGACACGCTCCGGTTCGCCCGCGGCCACGACCGCCAGGGATTCCCCCGCGACGCCGGCATAGACCACGGCGTCCGCGGCGACATCGGCGTTCCACTCGAACGCGGTCCAGCGGCCGTCGAGCTCCCCGGTGACCCGGAGGACGCCGGACCCCCGGGGCAGCTCGGCTGTCGCGGAGACCAGCGGGAGCGCGCGGCCCGCGTCGACCTCGGCATCGACCCAGAGCGCCAGCAGCCCGTCGGGGGTGAACGGAAGCGTTCCCGACACCGTCAGGCTGACGGCATCGTCGACCTCCCGAGCCCCGGAGGCCAGAAGGGTCAGGCTCTCGATCTCGATGCGCCCGGGCAGATACCGCGCGGCGCCATCGAGCCGGGCTCGAACCGAGTCGGTGACCGCCGCGTGCTTCCCCCGAACGGTCGCCTCGAGCCGCACGTCGAGCTCGTCCTGATCGCCCGACGCCTCGGCCTCCTCGATCCAGACCGACGCGCGCGTCCCGGCTGCCTCGTCGACGTAGCGCACGGCGACATCGCTCAGATGCCCCTCGCCGATCGACCACGACGCCGCGTCGCCGTCCGCGGCTGCGGCCGTGTCGCCGGAGGCGAAACGCCTCCACCCCACGAGAGCCCCGTCGGAGCCCGCGTCGAGCAGAACGTCGGCATCAGAGATGGAGAGCTCGTGGATGACGGGCGCGCCACGGAGGATCGACACGAGGCTGTAGTGGGCATCGAGCTCCGCAACGCTGGCGATGGCGCCGGCGTCGGGGTCCGTGAGCTCAACGTCCGAGAGCACGAGCCGCCCCAGGGGCCGTCCGCCCACGCCGCCGACCGCGAGCTCGAGACCGGTGCTCGCGTGCAGGGACCGGCGCGCGAACGGTAGTCCCACTCGCCAGCCCACCGGCGTCGCGACCAGGAGCGCCACCACGACGACGAGGAGGATCGCGATGATCAGGAGGGTCCTGCGCACGGCTCGCATCAACGCTCCGGAGGCTGGGGGTGGCGTGCGCCGCGCCGGGAAGCTCCCCGACACCGGCCGAAACAGCCGGACATCCGCCGGCGGCACCGCGCGGCGGGCGTCGGACACAACACTCTCAGTCTATCACACGGAGGGGGCGCCGTCAGGGCGCCTCGTGAGTGGCCGTTTGCCGGTCCTCGCGGCCACCGAAGCGACACGAGGAGGCCCCCGCAGGGCTCAGGGCGCCACGGAGACAGCACGTTCGTCGGGGTCGCCCGAGCCGAGGTGGACGCGGAAGCGGACGGCCTTCGCTCCCGTCGGGATGGGCGCGAGCGCGGCGGCGTAGCCGATGCGGTTGGACATGACGTCGCCGGCGGGGACGAGGCGGGTCTTCGTCACGTGCATCCAGTCGTCGGTCGTCCACTCGACCGTGCCGGCCTCGTCCGCCATGACGCGGAGGACCTGACCAGGTCGCACCGAGGCGGCCGGGTCGGCCGCGCTCCAGATGACGATGTCGTCGGCGATCGGCTCGTCGAGCTCCGCGGGTGGCTCCTCGCCGAGGCCGCGGTAGACGTCCTTGAGATGCTCTCTGAAAATGCGGTCGAACATCAGCTCGCCACCCGTCGGCTGGACGAAGTCGTCGCCGAACCACCAGAACCAGTCGCTGCCCTCCGCGCGATACATCGCTTCGAACGCGTCGGGGTGCGAGTCCGGCGTCGCGCCCACCTCGTCGAGGTGCGCGCGAACGCGGCCCAGGAGCTCCCAGGCGCGGTTCTCCTGGGGCGAGCCGATCCAGATGTTGAGGTCGTTGCCGTCGGCGGAGCCCATCTCGTCGATCCAGCTCGCGCAGTAGAGCGGGCGCACCGCCTCGAGCTTCGGGACGGGGTGCGGCTTGACGCCGCGCTCCGCGTTCCCGTCGAGGTACTCGGAGAACGTGACCGACACGAGGTCCGGATCATCGTTGAGACGCTTGTAGATGCCGCGAAGGAACGCCGTGCCGCGATTGCGGTAGGACCCCCAGGCGTTCTCGCCGTTGTTGCCATAGTCGCCCTGTTGGATGCGGCGCTGGCCCTCCCAGTAACGGGAATCATGGCTCGAATCACGGTTGTCGCCCATGACGAAATAATGC
>CAZAQL010000017.1:7270-31788 GCA_964487295.1 uncultured bacterium
ATGATCGAGAGCACGTGATCCCCGCGCCGCTTAACGCAGTTCGCGTACCCCATGCGCACCCAGTCGAGGAAATCGGCCGCCGCCCGGTCGTAGTCGGCGTAGCCCTGCATCGAGAACCCGACGTCGTCGGAGAGCTTCGTGTGGCGGAAGAAGGCGGCGACCTCGCGCCCCTTCTCTCCCACGCGATACGGCCTCGCGAGCACCTCGGCCTTGTCGACCTCGTAGCCCCACTTCCCCGACCGCGCCAGCACGCCCTGGTCGGTGGCGATCCACGAGAGCCCGGCGTCGGCGAACATCCCGGCGACGTGCTGGCCGACCGAGCCCTCGGAAGGCCACATGCCCCGCGGCAGCCTTCCGAACTTCTCCTCGTAGAACGCGACGGCCTTCCTGATCTGCGCCTCGGCGTCCTCCGGGCGGTGGAACCGTGCGGGAAGCGTCGCGCCGGGCGCGTCGATGGTGGCCTTGTCCGTGTCCGCGACGAGCGGGAGGATGGGGTGATAGAACGGCGTCACCGAGATCTCGAGCTGCCCGTCCTCCATCATCGAGCGATGGAGCGGGAGCACACCCCGCATCAGCTTCTCCTGCTCGGCCAGCACGAACTCGACCTCGTCGTGCGAGAACCGGACGGCCTTCTTGACGAGCCGGCTCACGTCGACGGTCTCGCCCGTGACGAGCTCCATCGGACCGTGATGCGCGCTGTTGGGGAACCACGCAAGATTGAACCAGACCTTGAGGTCCGTGATGTCCTGGTCGGTGAACGCGCCGCGGGCGCGCCGAATGTTCAGAAGCCGCGAGTACGCCGGGTGGATGGTGATCTCGTTCTCCCAGCTCGCGTCGAAGAACCGCGCGACGATGAAGTCGCGCTCCGCGGCCGTCAGGTCCGGCGTCGGCTTGAGCGCCAGCTCCTGCCAGGCGTCGGTCGCGCCGCGCTCGGTGTAGTCCTCGAGCTGCACGATGAGTGACGGCACGAGGTTGATGGTCAGGTGGACGTTCGGGTAGTCGCGGACGAGCGCGGCCATCGCATAGTAGTCGCGGACCGCGTGGAGCCTCACCCACGGCAGCATGTACGAGCCGCGCGGGTCGCCGCCCTGCCGCGTTCTGTACATCGGCTGGTGCTGGTGCCAGAGGATGGCGACGGGAAGGCGCGCCCTGCTCACGCGGGACCGTCCTCGGCGAAGACCCGGTAGTCGATCTCGGGGAAGATCCGGTCGCGCCACTCGACCTCCGCGAGCCACTTCTCGTCGATCGCGTTCGACTTGATGTCCTCGTAGAGCCTCGTGAACCGCGAGATGTGATCGCGCGTGCGCTTGTGCGCGTACTCGGTCATCGTCCCCGTCTTCATGATGAAGGCCCAATCGCTCGACTGCGCAAGCAGGAGCTCGCGGGCGGCCTGGTTGAGACCGCGGAGCCTGAGACCCTCGGCGTCGGGATAGAGCTTCGCCAGCTCGGTCATCCGAAGAGACGCACGGTGCAGGTGAGGATAGATGTAGTCGTTCGTGTCGTTGAGCCAGACCTCGCAGTAGCCCTTGTGTCCCCAGCTCGAGAGGTGCGGGGTCGCCGTCTGCATGGGGATCCCCGACGCCAGGATGTCGGTCGGGGTCGCCGTCCGCACCGGGCCCTGCGCCTCGTGGATCTTCCTGAGGAGCGCCTCGAGCCACGCCGGGCCCTCGAACCACCAGTGCCCGAAGAGCTCGGCGTCGTACGGCGCGACGATGACGGGCTTCTGCCCGAGCACGTCGTAGAGGTACTCGAACTGCCTCTCGCGGTTGAACATGAAGTTGCCCGCGTGCTCGTCAACGAGCCGCGCGGCGACGGCCGGATCGTAGAGCTCCTTGTCGCCCAGGTCGACGTCCTTGCCCGTGATCCTGTGGTACTTGAGCCCGAGCATCTTGCGGAACCCGTCGGCGCCCAGATACGGACGGACGTAGTCGTAGTCGAGGTCGTACGAGGCGTCGCGGTAGAAGTCGCGGTAGTTGAAGTCGCCCGGATAGCCCTCGTCGGCGCTCCATACCTGCTTGGACGACTCGATGTCGCGGCCGAACACGGCGACGCCGGCCGGGGTGATGACCGGCGCGTACGTCCCGAACTTCGGGCGCGGCGTCGCGTGGAGCACGCCGTGCGAGTCCACGAACGTGTAGCGGATGCCCTCCTCGGCGAGGTAGCTGTCCACGCCGGGGAAGTAGCCGCACTCGGGAAGCCAGATACCCTCAGGCCTGCGCCCGAGCGCGCGTTCGTGGTACTCGGCGGCCGTGCGGATCTGACCGCGTATGGCGGCCGGGAACTGCTCCATGAGCGGCAGGAACCCGTGCGTCGCGCCGCAGGTCGTGATGTCGATCTTCCCCGCATCGCGGAACGCGCGGAACGCCCTCGTGAGGTCGAGCCCGTACTCCTCGGCGAAGATGCGGCGGCAGTCGCTGAAGAGCTCGTTGTACATCTTCGCGAGCGGGAGCCGGCGCTTGTCCTTCTTGAGGCGGTCCAGCTCCTTCTCGGAGAGCTCGACGAGCCCCGTGATGTGCTTGAGGTAGCGCTCCTGCAGGAGCGGGTCCTGCAGCATCGAGACGAGCGGCGGGCTCATCGAGACGGTCATCCGGAAGTCGACGCCGTCGTCGGTCAGACGCTGAAACGCCCTGATGAGCGGAACGTACGTCTCCGTGATCGCCTCGAAGAGCCAGTACTCCTCGAGGAAGCTCTTGTACTCCGGATGACGCACGTACGGCAGGTGCGCATGCAGGACGAGGCTGAGATAGCCCTTCTCCATGGCTCCCTCTCGTGGCTCAGGCGACGATGTAGACGGGAAGTCGCTCTGGGGCCGGCGTCATCGCGTGCCCCCGCTGCCATGCCCCCAACCGCTCGTTCCGCTGTCGGGGATCTTGCCGGCCTGCTGGTAGACGTGCCCGAGCGCGTCGACGGTCACCCACTCCTCGTCGATGACCTCCGACGGACCCACGGGCGGTAGCGTGACGCGGTTCGAGCGCGCGATCACGAGGAACGCGCCATCGGGCGCGAGCACACCGAGCTCGGCCGCGTACTCCCGCTCAACGCGGGAGACATTGATGTACCAGTTCCGCGCGCCGTGCGCGACCTCGATGTCATCGTAGCCCGCCGGCCGCTCGAGGTCCGTCCCCGTCACGTCGTAGACTCGAAGGACGAGCCGGCACGACTCGAACTTCGCGTCGCCGAGCACATCGGACAGCTCGCGGCCGACCTCGGGCGCGAGCTCCCAGTAGGCGTACAGCCAGTACGGATCACGCACCATGAGCGTGACGACGTTCTCGCCGTAGCTCTCCGGGTAGGTGAAGTGCGCATCGAGCTCGGGCGATTTCTCCACGCCGAGGTAGTATTTGGCCGCGGTAACGCGCTGCTGTTCGCCGTTCGACTGCGTCGCCGCGAACGCGCGGATGGTGCGTGGCGAGAGCCCGGCCTTGTCGGGCGCGACCTCGGCCTTCTTCGCGCGCGTGCGCTTCGCCGGAGCCTTGGCCTTCGCGGCCTTCGGCTTGGCGGCGGCCTTGCTCGTCGCAGTCCTCTTCGCGGTCGTCTTCTTCGCGGTCGAGGCCTTCGCCGGAGCGGTCTTCGTTCCGGCCCTCGCGGGGGCCTTCTTCCGCGCCGCGGCTCCGGACTTCGCCGCCGTCTTCTTCTTCGGTGTCGCCTTCGCGGCTGTCGTCGACCTGCTCGTCACGCGCTTCTTGCGCTTCGGCGTGGTCGAGCGCACGAGAAGGTCGACGAGCTCGGCCTTCTTCATGGACGAGTAGCCCACGAGCCCGAGCGACCGTGCCTCCGCCTTGAGCTCGGCGACAGTCAGTCCTGTCAGGTCCTTCTTCTTCATCGTATCCCTGCCGGTTCAGCGTGCGGGGCGGTTCGGCGCGGCCGCCGGGCGTTCTGCCCCGTCGCTGTAGTATGTTCCTAAGAGACAGCCGTGTCAACTCCACCGGCGAGATTCACGAAGAACTGACGTTCCGGATGGCCTACTCGTCCGGCTCCAGGCTATCGCCGGCGATCTCCGAGACCTCCCCCATGAACCCCTGGACCCAGCCGTTCGTGAGGCCAGCCTCATCGTGGGCCTCCACGGCGGCGTCCCACTCGGTGGCCGTGAGCCTCCTCGCGATCGCCGGATGGTTGCAGGCCCGATGGGCAGGATAGTACTGCGACATCAGGCTCACGAATGTGTCCTCCCCCAGCTCCCGGGCGACGAACGCCAGGCACTCTGGCGTCCCCCCCACACCTCCCGGCAGCACAAGGTGCCGCACGATGAGCCCGCCGGTGGCGATGCCGTGCGCGTCCACGCGGAGCGTTCCCACCTGGCGGTTCATCTCCCGGAGCGCGGACCGCGCCACGGTCGCATAGTCGGGCGCCCCCGAGTACTCAGCGGCCCTGGCGTCGTCGGCGTACCGGATGTCGGCGAGGTAGACGTCCACCACGCCGTCGAGGAGCGCGAGCGTTTCCGGCGTCTCGTAGCTCGATGTGTTCCAGACGAGCGGGACGGAGAGCCCCTCGGCGGCGGCGAGGTCGAGCGCCGCGAAAACGGCGGGCGTGTGGTGCGTGGGCGTGACGATGTTGATGTTGTGACACCCCATCGCGTCGAGCGCGAGCATCATCCCGGCGAGCTGATCGGTGGAGCGCGGCGTGCCCTCCCCACCCTGGCTGAACCGCGCGTTCTGGCAGTAGACGCACGCGAGCGTGCAACCGCTCATGAAGATAGTGCCGGAACCGCGGGTGCCGGAGATCGGCGGCTCCTCGCCGGGGTGGGCCATGTGGCTGTAGACGACCGCATCGGCGCCCGTCCGGCAGACGCCGAGTTCGTCGGCGGTGCGGTCCACGCCGCACGCCCTGGGGCAAAGCGTGCACACGCGGAGCGTCGCGGCCGCCCGCTCGGCGCGCCTGGCAAGCTCGCCCGACCGGGCGAGCTCGACGTATCGCGGGGTCGTCCCCATGAGAACCTACAGAAGCTCCAGCACGACACAGGTGAGATACCGCGTCTCCGGATGTCCGAGGATGACCGGGTGGTCGCGGCTTTGCCCACGGACCTCGATGACGCGGGCGTGGCGGTCGGCCTCGCGCGCCGCCCCGACGAGCATGTTCATGAACGCCTCCTGCTCCACGAGATGCGAGCAGGTGCAGGTCACGAGGTGTCCGCCCGACTCGACCAGACTCATCGCGAGCCGGTTCAACGCCCGGTAGCCCTTCAGGGCCTCGCGGATGCGCTTCCGGTTCTTTGCGAGCGCGGGCGGGTCGAGGATGACGAGCCCGAACCGCGTCGAGCCCCGTCCGATGGCGGCAAGCTTCTTGAACATGTCCCCGTGTTCCCATCGCATGACATCGGCCACGCCGTTGAGCGCCGCGTTCCTCTCGGCGAGCGCCAGCGCCGGCTTCGACGAGTCGACGGCGGAGACCGAGTTCGCCCCCGCCTTCGCGGCGGTCACCGACCACGCGCCGGTGTAGCAGCAGCAGTCGAGCACGTCGCGTCCCCGAGCGAGCTCCCGCGTGCGGAGCCGGTTCTCGCGCTGGTCGAGGAAGAACCCGGTCTTCTGCCCGTCGAGGACGTCGACGAGGAGCTTCAGTCCATCCTGCTCGATCTCGACCGGGTCGTCGGCGTTGCCGAGCACGACGCGCTTCTCGATGGGCAGATCTTCGAAGACCCGCATCCGTGAATCGTTGCGGAGGACGATCGTCCTGGGCTCCAGAAGCCCGGTCAACAGACCGATGATGTCGTCGAGCCTGGTCTCGATACCGGCCGTGAGCGACTGCACGGCGAGCGTGTCGCCGTAGCGGTCGACGATGAGGCCCGGCAGCAGGTCCGATTCTCCGTAGATGAGACGCCCGACGGTCTCCCCCGGCCAGAGCCGTTCGCGGTACTCGAGGGCGTGGCGGATCCGGCGGCCGAGGAACGACCTCGAGAGCTCGAGCCGTCGCCGCGCCAGCAGCCGGACCGCAATGAGCGAGTGCGGGTTCATGTAGCCGGTGCCCAGGACGCGGCCGGCCGCGTCGACCACGATCACACTGTCACCGGCGGTGACGGTCCCGTCCACCGAGGCGATCTCGTTGCTGAACACCCAGAGGTGTCCCGAGCGGATGCGCTTCTCGCCTCCGCGCTTCAGATGGACCGTGATGCCCGGCTCTTCCATGTGACCCCTCCGCGATGGCCGACCGCGAGCCCCCGAAACACAGCCTAGCCCGGGGCTTGCGGTACGCGATATGCAACTCCTCGTGCGTGAGCGAGAGATACCACCCGCCGGTGGCGAAAGCAACCGGGAACCGCGCGGAAGGCCCTTGAGACAGGGCCGTTCGCGGCTCCCGCGGGCGACTGCGGCCGGCGCCTGGAACCGACCATGAGGGCCACGGCCCTTCATATTCATGCCAAAGGAGACGAGATATGCAGAAAACAGCGCTGACTGCCCTCATCGTTCTGCTCGCCCTGGCCGCCCCCCTCGCGGCGCGCGACGCCGTGACGGACGCCATGTGCGCGCCCGTGGACGCGGCCGTCGTAAACATCGGGAGCGACCGGGACCCCGGCGACCTGTGCGAGGCGTGCAACAACAGTTACTACTGGACGGTCGCCGAGTGGCTCACCGGGAACGAGACCTACGCCAGCTACTGCGACCCGACCGGGTGCCCCGCCTGTGAGGCCGGGTGGAAGCCCGTGAGCGTGACCATCTACCTCCACTGGGCGGAGCCGAATGACTGCGAGCTGACGCTCTCGGCCGATATCCTCGCGGCCGACCTGTCCGATCCAGAGTCCCCGATGCCCGGCGGTCTCGTGTCGACCTCGAGCCCGCTCGTCGTCGGACCGCTCGGCTCCGGGCTCTGGGCTGTGACGGTCCCGATCCCACTCGACTGCCCGGTGATGGAGGAGCCGTTCTTCGCCGCGATCACGTTCGAGGACGACTGCGCGACGCTCCCGTCGCTCGTCACGGACGAGGGCCCGGGTCAGTCATGCATCAGCTGGAACGACTGGGGCACGGGCTGGGAGGATCTCGCCGACTACGGGTTTCCCGGGAACGTGAGCATGTACACGACGCTCGAATGTCAGGGGCCGAGCCCCGTTGAGCAGGTGTCTTGGGGCCGGATCAAGAGCCTGTACCGCTAGGCGCGAGCGCCTTGCGCTGAGATGACATGACGCGGGTGACCCGGTTGCAGTCGACCCCGCTGACAGAGTGAGGACCGAAACGGGCGCGGCCGTGGCGCAACGGCGGCTCCCGAGCCAATCCCCCAAGATGGGCCGGTCTGAAGGAAGAGAGGCAGGTCACCTCCGACCTGCCTCTCTTCGCGTCTCGCTTGCTCAGTGACTCGCGCAGCGAGGTCACCTGCCGGTCTGCTCGAGGTCCTGATGGATCGGCGCCTCCCTACCTGTGCAGCAGGAACGACGTCCGCTCCTCCGCCGAGACGATGATCGCGTCCCGCGCCTCGATCTCGACACCCTGCGCGGTGACCGAGAGCGACCCGTTGAGGTGGTTGATGCCCGGGACGGGCGTGAAGGGCACCCCGTCGACCTCGATCTCGTAGTCGTCGGGAGCGTGGAGCATGAGCTGCTGGAAGTCGAACTCGTCCTTGCCGATGACGGCCGCCGTCTGCCGGCCAATGACGTAGACGTGGGTGCCGCCGGAGAACTCGATCTTGAGAATGCGTTTGTGGACCTCGCGGTGGTCGTCGACGTGCGCGATGTTGTTCCGGTCGAAGCTCACGGTCGTGCTCGCGAGCTGACCCGTGTTGATGATGAAAAGCGGCCCCTCGCACTGCGCGATGTCGTCGAACAGTCGCTCGGGCTCCGACTTCGTCGCGTCGATGAACGCCGCCGCCTCGACCTCGCGCCGCTCGTAGCCGTACCGTTCAAGGAGCGGCGCCGCATCGGCGCGGCCGCCCATGTACTTCGTCCAGAGGATGGCGTACGGATCGATGCACCGCTCGACGACCTGGTCCCGCCAGGGCGTGCCGGTGCGCTCGAGCAGATAGCAGACGGCGGCCCCCATGCACGCAAAGCGGTCGTCTCGATACCAGTCCAGCTCGGCGGGTTTGCAAAGCCAGTTCCTGAGGCAGAACGTGTCCTTGACCGACGGCGTCAAGAGCGCTTCGTCCCCGGGGTCGACGTGCCGCTCGGCGAGATCCCGCGCTCGGAAGCGCACGTACGCCGCCATGCCGTCGCGGTACTCGCGCGATCGCTCCCGTGTGACGAACCCCGGCGTCATCTGCGCGCGCCGGTAGCTCCTCACGCAGACGAAGTCGCGGACGAGGCTCTCCAGCGAGTCCGGCGACGTTGTGAGCGCCGCGAGGACGATCTCGCGCTCGATATCGGACAGCGCCACGTCACGTGGCTGCGACGGCGCGCCGACGATGGCGTCGTCGGGCGACCCGAGCTCGGAGCAGGTCTGCTGGACGTGGCACTTGAAGGCGGCCTCGAAGACGGCCGGCACAACGCACGGCGAGAGCGCGCCCTGTGTGAGAAGCGCCACCGGCTCTCCGCCGACGGTCGCGTCGCGTTCCGAGACGCCGTCGCCGTCAGGCGGCGCCAGGCGCACGTCGTACGGCGCGTCGGTCCTCACCCGCTCATAGCGCCCGAAGCTCTCGGCGTCGCCGAGCAGCCAGCATCCTGCGCTGTCGACATACGCGGCGGGCGTCGCGGAGATCGACCATCCGGGCCAGATGTCGTCGCTCAGGGAATCGAGACTCAGGGAGGCGTGCAGCCGATCGAGGTCGCGGGCCGTACCGGGGCCGGGCGCATCTGCACGGGCGTCGCATGAGACCGTCGCGAGGACGGCCACTGCGGCAAGCACGACGCACGCGCGCTTCTGCTCCCGCATCATGGTAGGCATCCCCCGGCACCGTCCGGCACCGTTTCTCATCCTATGACTTCCGGAGAAGGACATCAAGGCCGGCATCCTCGGCGTCCGCACCACATTTGACAACCGGGCGACGGGTGAGGTTCCATTCAACTTGGCTCGCTCCGAGCGGCCGCTCACCGCCCCGTCTCCTCGGGGGCAACGCGAGGCCGCGCCGTGCGGTAGCATCCCGACTCACTGACCCCGAACGCGAACCGGGGCCCCTGGGGACCCCGGTCGCTCGCCAGCCGCTCTGCGCGGGCTCCCGGCGGTGCGCGGACCGCAAGGGAACCGATGAGTGAGTGGACCCGCAGGCCCGGGGGGAGTCACTCCAGGATTCCGGCCAGCGTCATCGTGAACCGAACCGCCTCTCCGTCTCGGAGCGCGTCGATCTCGTACGTCGTTCCGGGCTCGGAGCGGAGGAGCTCGCGGATGGCGGAGAGGCCCGCGAAGTACTCCGCCGGGATGCCGTTGATCGCCGTGATCACGTCTCCGTTCTCGACCCCCGCGCTCGCCGCAGGCCCTCCTGGGGCCGCATGCAGCACCTCGACCACACCCGGCTCACCCCACCAGATCTGGAGGCCGGACCGGTCGAACGGGAAGGCCGCTTCGAGATCCTCGCCGCGTTCGAAGATGACGTCCTGATGGACGTAGTCGAGGTAGAGCACGAACCGACGGAAGAACGAGTTGCCGAGGTTCCCCGATATCTCGCTCGACCCGAAGGCGCCGACGAGCTCCTCCCGCGGCACGCCGATGACGGGGCGGTCGACCGCGAACCCCGCCACCTCGATGGAATCGAAGAGTACCGCGTTCTTCGCCATGCGCCCTCCGGCGCCGAAGGCCACGCGCTCGTAGCCGTCGCGCTCGAGCAACCCGTGGCTCTTCGCATACGGGTAGTGGAACGACTCGCCGCTCGCGCCGAGGTCCACGCCCCAGCGACCCGCGGGCTCGCCGTCGACTCGCACGGGAACAGCGAAGGTGTTGCCGACAAGCGCCGCGTCGACGATCACACCGTCCCCGTCGTACGCGAAGGCCTCCGGATCGTAGAACGTCAGCTCCTCACGGGCGTAGTCGACGCGTGTGACGAACCGCGAGAGGAAATCGTATCCGAGGATCCCGACGATCTCGAGATCGCCCGTCTTCGCAAAGAGCGGCGCGATGTCGATGCTCGCGCACACCTGAGACTGGAAGGAGACCCCGCCCACGGAGTACTCCGGGATTCTCACGAACGAGACCTTCACGGTGCTTCCCGCGCCCATCCCCTCCATCTCGCCCTCCGGCTTGAGCCCAAGGTCGTCCGCGAACGCGTTGTCGATGCAGGTGATGCTGGCGCCGGAGTCGAGCACCCAGAGCCCGGAGTGCCCCTCCATCTCAACGAGGACGTAGATGTGGTTCTCGTGAAATCGCATGGGGACGACCTCGTACGGTCCTCCCGAGGCGAACTTGAAGTCCCGGACGTCCTCGGACGGCGGGGCGAAGCGCGCCGGATCGATGTCGACGCCGGGCGCGAAATCGGTGACCCGGACCGTCTGGACCTGTCCGGGCGGCTCTACGAGCGTCGTGAGCTCGAAGGCGTACGTCACGCCGGCGACCTCACGGAAGTCGCCGAAGTCCGTCGTGGAGACCACGTCGGGCGTCGTCTCACGGCGCCTGATCTCCCGGAAGTCATCCGCCGTGATCCACATCTCGATCGCATCGTCGTTGAGGCTGTTCGTGATGCGGACGAGGTGGCACGCTCGCCCGTTCAGCTCGTCCAGGCCCACGTACGTGGCGTCGAAGACGTCGGAGTCCCGGTCGAACATCTCGTATGCGGCGACGCGAGACTCGACCTTCCGGCGGATGAGCGCGTTCTCATCCTCGACGAACTGCACCTTGCCGTTGGCGTCCACGGTCCACGCGGTGCTTCCGTCATCCCCGCTCGTCTCGCGGAAGACGCCGAGGTCGAGCTCCTGTCTGAAGCGGCCGCCTGCTCCCTGCCACCGCTCGACGGAACCCGACAGACCAGCCACCTCGAGCGTGCCCTCCATGTGGAACGACGCGTTCGCGCGGAGCGCGTCCATGCCCCCGAGCGCCTCGACGTGCCGGTCGAGGATGTCGTACGGGTCCGCGGTCTCGGCCCGGGCGGAGACGGCCAGCGCCGTCAGAATGAGGATGGCGGTGGCGCCCAGCAGCAGGGCCAGCCCGACGGCGTGCGGAACGGCGGCACGCGCGGCCGTCCTGACGCGGGGCTCATCGCGGGATACGCGAAACGGTACTCGTTGTTTGCATTGTCTCATCGTCTCTCCCCTGACGCGGCATCGACCACGGTCACCGTCGGTCGCTCGTACGACGCGGCGCACCGCCGGATCGCCGGTCCGCCCGAATCCGTGGCCGGGGCCGTGCTCCCGTGCCGGCTCCCGTGCCGGTTCCCAAAGCGCGCCGCCGAACGCGGACCCGGCTCGGTCCGGCTGATCGTCCTCGTGAAGTAGACGGCGTCGTACGCCTCCGCCGGCACGCAGACCATGTCGACGCCCTGACCTCTCATGCGGCGCTCGCGCGAGAGCCACTGCTCCGCCGGGCTCCCACGCGGCACGTCGCGCAGGTCGATGAGCATGAGCTCCTCACCAGCCTCGGCGAGCGCGCCGCCGAGATAGGTCGTGTCGGTCGGCGCGACCGCCCCCGTGGCGACGCCGTCGCCGGCCGCATAATCGCCGCGATGGCACGTCGCCGCGATGGAGACCAGATCGTCGCCCAACCTGTCGCTCACATGGTAGACCATGTCGACGAGGGTCCCGTTGAACGCGTCGGGCATCGTGAACGGAGCCCTGGAGATGTGGGCGTTGTGCGCCCAGACCACGGCCCTTCGCCCGGGCAGATGCTCGTCGACGATCCAGCTCAGGTTGTCGGCCATCGCCAGGTCCCTGATGACGCCGCCCTCCTCCCTGCTCCCCGAGCAGTAGAGGTCGTGCGCCGCCTGCCCGATGTGCACCTGGCGGAGCGCCCACTCGAAGTCGTCGCTCGACGAGCGCCGAACGAGGTCGGCGCGGCTCTCGCGAAGGTATCCCAGCAGATCCTCGTAGGCACGCCCGATGGCCTCGCGGCGCTCCGACGAGATGGACGCATACCGCTCGTAGGTCGCCGTCCAGTTGTCGTCGGAGTGGAGCGAGAGCCCGAGCGAGGCCGGGTCGAAGGCCGACGCGAAGCCGGGGTCGATGCCCCGAAGGTAGTCGAGCGCCTCCACCACGCCCGGTCGCGGCGCCGTGCAGTCGACGCCCAGGAAGCGGAGCTTCGTGGTGTGCGCCGGATCGTCATTGTAGGCTCGCATCCACTCGACGAGCTCGAGCACCTCGGCTGTGTCCCACGCGAACCAGCCGGAGAGGCCCGCCAGGATCTCCACAGGATCTCCCCCGCCGCCGAGGATGTACTCGTCGACCGCGCTCGCGTGAGCCATGTTCTCTTCGAAGATGATGACCGAGAACCCCATCTCCTCGACGAGGTATCGGATCATCCGGTGCTTGAGTCTGAACTGCTCGCTCGCGTCGTGCCTGGTCTCGCCGAGGCAGACGACGCGCGCGCTCCCGACGATCTCCCCCAGGGGCTCGAGGTCGCTCCCGTGGACGTCCGGGTCGACGGCAGCCAGCGAGGAGCCGTGCGTTCTGACCCACTCGGCGAACGTCGGCCCCGGGCTTCCGCTCGAGAGCTCCGACCCTACGCCGAGCGAGACGGCCGCCACGAACGTCATGAGACAGAGTGCGACGCGCTTCTTCATCAGGTTCCCTCTATGGCCAGTCCCTCCGGGGCAGCCGTGGCGGGTCCTCCGAGGCGATCCGGGTAGGATGCGCCTTGCGCGGCAGAGGACCCGCCCATGGCCTCTCGGGGGGAGTCCGAGCTTGGATACGCCTTCTCGCTGTTCTCCTGGTCGGAGGGATCGCTGCCGTCGTGGTGCTTGACGATGACCATCGTGAGGTCGTCGGCCTGCGCCGCGCCGGCCGCGAAGTCGCGGATCCCTGTGTAGACGTGTTCCTCGATGTCCCGGGCGCTCCGGTGGCGGTGCGCGACGAGGAGTTCCTCGAGGCGCTCCTCGCCGAACATCTCCTCCTGACCGTTCATTGCCTCCGTGACACCGTCTGTGTAGAGCACGAGATCGTCGCCGGTCTCCATCCTGACGCTGCCCTGCTCGTAGGTGACGCCCGGCATGACCCCGACGACGAGCCCTCCCTTGTCGAGGTACTCGCGCCGCCCGTCGGCCCGGAGCACGCACGGCGGATTGTGCCCGGCGTTCACGTACGTGAGCTCTCTCGTCCGCGTATCGAGCACGGCGTAGAAGAACGTCACGAACACGCTGTCCTCCGTGTACCCGTGCACGAGCCTGTTGACGCGCTCGACGAGCCGCGGGGCCGGGACACCGCTCTCCGCGAGCGCCCGGACCGCCGCCTGCACGTTCGCCATGAGGATGGCCGCCGGTGCGCCCTTTCCCGAGACGTCGCCGATGGTGATCGCGAGCTTGCCCTCGTCGAGCTCTATGATGTCGTAGCAGTCGCCGCCCACGTGCCTCGCCGGCACGCTGAACCCGAAGATGTCCCACCCCGCGGGCTTCGGGAACTGCTTCGGCAGAAGCTCCGTCTGAATGCGGCGCGCGATGCTCATCTCGTGCTCGAGCCGTGAGCGCTCGGCCACCGCGTTCTCGATCTGCTGTCGCATCTGCTCGTACATGAACACCACCAGCCCGACGGCGAGCGCCACCACGGCGTTGATGGTCGTGACCATGACGGCGTTCTCCATCTGATAGACGACGACGAGCGGATTGACGAGGATCGCAATCGCGCTGCCGACCACACCGCCGGCGAGCAGCATGATGATGGCGAGTGGAAGACGAACGTACGCCCTGAACCCGCCCATCCGCGGTAGAACGAGCTTCACCGTCGCGACCGCCGTGAGCACCGTGACGTTCGCGAACACGATGCTCATCGGGACCAGGGCCCGCGCCGAGTTGCCCTCCGCGCCCGAGAAGAACCGGATCGCCAGGCCGATGAGGAGTCCCGCCGCGCTCGCGGCGAGCGCCCAGACGACGAACTCCTTAAGGCTCAGCCGCCGCGGTGGGACCTTGACGATGCTGACTCGCGTGCCTGTCTCCGCGTTCGTCACCCTATCCCTCCGTCGTCCCGGGGAAGACGCTCGGAAGCGCGTCGTCATCGGCCGTCTCCACCGGCTCGAAGGCCTTGTCGAGTCCGACCTCCTTGCGCTGCAGGAGCGCGCCGAGCCCGAAGAAGATGATCACGATGCCGATGAGCGTGCCGAGCACGGGGATCGCCGTGACGATGTAGATCGGCACGAGACCGAGCAGCATCGTCGGGATCGGCGAGGTCGTCATGATGCGGTCGCCGCGGCGGAGGATCCAGTTGCCGAGCCATATGGCCACGTAGAACTTGGCCACGATGACGGCGATGAGGAGCACCGCGCCGAAGACGATGCCGAGCGGGAACATGATGATCGAGAGGATGCAGATCGGCGTCAGGATGAAGAGACAGAGGTAGGCTACGAAACCGATCCCGAGGCTCTTCAGGGGACGCGTCCGGATGACGTTGGCCGTCTTCCTCGCGTGCCTCTTCGTGAGCGCGATGATCACCAGACCGGCGATGATCGCCATGATGAACTCGAAGATATGAAGCGCGAGCATGAAGCCGGGGCTGAAGTCGAAGCTCGTCGAGACGTCCTCCTTCGGCTCCATGTAGGTCACGCTACCCGCCACGTTCTCCGGGCCGAACTCCTGTCGCGCCGGCCCCTGGTAGACGAGGTCGCCGCCGATGCGTGCGTCGTCCGAGAGGGTCAGGCCGCCGTCCGTGAAGATCTCCGCGTTGCCGTCGATGCGGCCGGTCATGTTGACCGTGCCGGCGCCGATCCTGGCGCTGCCCATGACGTGACCGTGGTTCGTCACGGTGCCGGCGCCCACGAGGAGGCTGCCCTCGATGACGCCGCTCTCCGTGATGATGAGATTCGCGCCGGCGACCAGCACATCGCCGCGGACCGTTCCGTCGATCCTGAACGTCTCCCCGGCGCCCCTGAGATCGTCGCCGATCTCGCCGTCGACCGTGAGCGTGTTCCCGAGGAAGCCGACATCCCCCGTCACCACGCCGTCGATGGACATCGACTGGCACCCGACGTACGCGTCGCCCTCGAGCGTCCCCTCGACGGACATCGTCTGCGTCCAGAGGTACAGGTCGTACGGGTAGACGTCCTCGGGGAGCACCTGGAAGTGCTGGGTCTGCGCGATTCGCATGCTGTGCGCGATCTCGACCGCCGTGCCGCCGGCCGGGGTGTTCGACTCGTCGATGACGTTCATGCCGTCCTCGCCGAGCGCGACACCGTCCGCCGCGGCCGGGGCGGCGAGCCCCGCGATCATAGCGATCGAGAGGATCACCATGAGCGCCGCGATGTTCCGGTCCGTCCTCATGTTCCTTCCCCCTGATGTCGGCCCTCCGGGCCGCGTGTAGTGAATCCGTTCCGGTCGCCGCCCCGAGGGGCGGGCCTCCTGTTCTCTCTCACAATGCCTATGATATGGATAAACCGGTCCCGCCCGAAGGTGACTCCCGCGAAGCGGCGGCTGTCATGGGCGAGATGGCGCGTGGGGGCGGTGAACTGAAGCCCCCCGAGAGGCCTACCAGTGCAGGATATCGCGGAGCTTTCGGGCGCGAGCCCGGGAGAGCACGACCTCGGTCTTCTCGTCGTCCGCGACGATGACCTGGTACTTGCCGCCGAACCACGGGACGATCTCTACGACGTGGTCCAGGTTGACGATGCTCGACCGGTGCGTCCGGAAGAAGGTGCTCGGGTCGAGGCGCTGCTCGAGCTCGGCCATCGTCATGTTGATGAGGTAGCGGTCGCTCTTCGTGTGGACGAAGACGAGCTCGTCGGAAGCCTCGATCCAGACGACGTCGGACGGGTCCAGCAGGATGATCCGCTTGCCCTTCGTCACGGGGATCCGGTGCAGTCCGTGCGGTTGCACGATCTCCGCGATGCGACCGATGGTCTGCTCCAGGCCGTCCTCCTCGTCGAGAAGGTCGCGCGCTCGTCCGAGCGCCTCCGCGAACCGCTCCTTCGACACGGGCTTCAGGAGGTAGTCGATCGAGTTGACCTCGAACGCCTTGATGGCGTATTCGTCGTAGGCGGTCGCAAAGATGACGAGCGGGACGACGTCCAGAGACTCAATGACCTCGAACCCGGTCATCCCGGGCATCTGGATGTCGAGCAGAACGACGTCCGGCCGCTCCTTCTTGATCAGCTCGACGGCAGCGATCCCGTTCCCGGCCTCGCCGACGCACTCGAACTCCTCGTGCGCCCCGAGCAGATCCTTCATGCGCGCCCGCGCGAGGTCCTCGTCGTCGACCACCACCACGCGTATTCTCTGTTCGCTCACGCTGTGCTCCGTTCGCTGAGGGTGCGCGGGATGGAGAGCCGCACGACCGTTCCCCCGGCCGGCCGGCTCTCGATGCTCAGCCGCTCGCCGGGGCCGAAGATGGTCCCCATTCTGTCGCGTACGTTGCGGAGGCCGTAGCCTTCCCCGCTCAGTACGTTCAGGTCGATGCCGTCCGAACCGACACCGTCGTCGGAGATCGACACCTCGAGATTCTCCCCTTCGATCCGCGCTTCGACCCGGATCACCCCGCCCTCGACCTTCGGGGAGATGCCGTGGCGGACAGCGTTCTCGATGATCGGCTGCAGGATGAGCGGCGGGACGGCGACCTCGAGAGCCGCCGGCTCGACGTCCTGCTCGACGCGGAGCCGGTCGCCGAAGCGCGCGCGCTCGACGTCCAGATACGCGTCGACGAGCTCGAGTTCGCTCGAGAGCGGGACGCTCCCCTTCTCCGAGGCCAGGAGCGTCCTGCGGAAGATGCTGGCGAGCCGCTCGAGCGTTCCCTGCGCCGCCTCGGGGTCGATCGTCGTGAGCGCCGAGATCGAGTTCAGGGCGTTGAAGAGGAAGTGCGGGTTGATCTGCGCCTTCAGGGCCTTGAGCTCGGAGCGGGCGGCCAGCTCTCTCAGACGCTCCTCCCGCACCCGGTTCGCGGCCAGCTCGCGGTAGCTGCGCTCGATCTCATCGCGCATCTTCTCGTAGTTGTACACGATGAGACCGAGCGTCACCGCCAGGAAGCTGTCGACGACGATGACGATCGCCGCCATGCGGCCCTGGTAGAGGATGAACACCGGATCGGCGAAGATGACAAGCGCGGAACCGAACGCGCCGCCGGCCAGCAGCGTGAGGACCGCGAGCGGGATGCTCGCGAAGCGCGGGAGCACCGCGTAGCGGGGCAACACGAAGCGCGCGGAGAGCACGGCCGCGAACCCCGCGGCGTTCGCGAACAGGATGCTCAGACGGACCGACGTCGCGATCGCCGTACGCGCGCCGGAGAAGAACCCGATGGCGAACCCGACGAGCGCGCCCGCGACGGTGAAGGCGAGCGCCCACGACAGGATGCTCCGGAGGTTCATGCGGCCGAATGTCGCCTCTGTCTGTCGTCGCATCGTCGTCCTACAGGTTGTCGTGAACGTGAAGGAGGATCTCGTGCTCCACGTCGTGCACCTTCCACGCCTCGCACGAGGAGCCGTTCGTCAGGATCGAGAAGGCCACGCGCGCGCCGGAGGATGTCTCCATCACGCCCGAAATGGACGTCACGCCGTCCAGAAGCCCCGTCTTGGCGCGGATCACGCCCGCGAGCCCGGCGTACCCCATCCGATCGGAGAGCGTCCCGTCCGTGCCGCTCACGCTCAGCGAGGCGAGGAACTCGGCGTAGCTCGCGAAGTCCGACGTAGCGCTCCGGATCACGGAGACGAGCGCGCTCGTGGTCAGGCGGTTGTCGCGTGAGAAACCCGAGCCGTCCACGATGCGGATGCCGGTCGTGTCCGCGTGAACCGAGGCGATGTACGAGCGCAGCGCGGCGCAGCCGCCCGCCGTCGTCCCCGGCTCGCCGGAGGCGACGACCGACAGGGTCTTCAGGAGCTGCTCCGCGACGAAGTTGTTACTGTACTTGCCCATGTCGCGGACGATGAGCGAGAGCGGCTTCGAAGCATGCGTGAAGATCTCCCGCGCGTCAGGGGGCGCAGCGCCCGGCCTGAGCCCGCCGTTGAGCTTCACGCCCGCATGACGGAGGAAGGTCTCGAGGGACGCGGCGAAGTTCCAGCCCGGGTCGTCGATGCTCCGGTAGACGGTGACCCCCCCGTGACCGACCGGGATCCGGCCCGTCACGCGGATCGTGTTCTTCGTCTCCGGCCACCCCTCGCCCTCGGCCACGCGGCCCAGCGGCGTCGAGCGCCGGCGGACCTCGACCCTCGACCCGTCCCCCGCCGCCCCGGTCATCGCGCGGTTCTCGAGCACCACGAATCCCACGTCCGGAGAGACCGTCACGCGCGCCGGGTCGCCGGTCGCGTCACCAGGCAGCACGTGGACGCGCACCGTGTTGAAGTTTGCCGAGAGCGCGCCCGTTCGCGCGTGGTAGGCGCGGTCGCCCTGGCTGATGTCTCGGTCGTTCGTCGACTGCCGCTCGAAGCACGACGCGTCCAGGACGATGTCGCCCTCGATCCGCTCGATGCCCATCGTCCGGAAGCGCTCGGCGATGACCCAGAGCTGCTCGGAGACGATGGACGGGTCGCCGCAGCCACGCACGAAGACGTCCCCACGCAGCACCGGGGCGACCTCGCGGGCGTCCGTCGCGAACACGGTCTCGTAGCGATGGTCCGGGCCGAGCATGGAGAGCGCCGCCGCCGCGGTCACGAGCTTCATGTTCGACGCAGGCGCCATCGGCGCGTCGGGTCTTCTCGCGAAGAGGACCTCGCCGGTATCGAGAGACGCGACGACGAGAGAGACCGTCGTTCCGGACAGATCCGGCGCGGCGAGGAGCCGGTCGATCGTCGCGCCGAGCTCTGGCAGGGCCGCACCGGGGCCGTCCGCGGCAGGGGCGCCGGTGGACGCGAGAACGAGCGCCGCGATCGAGAGCGCGGCGGTCAACACGTGTCGGTGGTGTCGCAATCCGTGCCTCATCTCTGGTGCCTCATCTCTGGCGTCTCCCCTCTCGCCGCTCGGTCTGCTCAGGCGTCGCAGCCTCCCGCAACTCCGGTCGACTCAGGCGTTCCGAGCGTTCCGCAGGCCCCGGTCTGCTCAGGCGTCGCGGACATCCGGTCCGCCCGGGCGCTCCAGGATGCCGCCGACACGTTCGCGGAACGCGTCCAGGTCGACGGCCCGTCCCGGGCACTCCTTGCGCTGCACGCGCTCGCCGCTCTCGATGACGAAGCCCGTGCCCTCGAGCTCCCGGTGCCCCATCACGCGGTCGGGCGTGAGCCCGAGCTCGGCCACGAGGCGCGCGCAGAGCAGAGCCGCCGCCGCAAGCTGCACCGCGGGCGGCGCGTCGTCACCCGCTTCGTACGCCATGCAGACCCCGATCGCCCGGTCGTTCCACGGCCCGACGTGCCACGACCGGACGTCGTGCGGCAGACAGCGGTACGTCAGCCCGTCGGGCTCGACGAAGTAGGCGTAGGCGATCGTCGGGCACCCGTCGTCCGAGATGTGATTCGGGCCCGTGTGGTAGCGCGCGGTCTCCCAGACGTTCCAGCCGGGCATCGCCGTGCAGTGCAGCACGACGGTGTCGATGCCGGCCGGATCCCGTCGCTGGGGCTCCCCGTTCACGGGGAGCACGCGGGAGATGTCGTGCAGCCAGTGAGTCATCGATCACTCCACCCGGCGCCACCCGCGCCGCCGCGCGTCACGAGGTTCCGCCGCGGCCGCGAGACGCCTCCTCCCGCGGCCAGCCCTCCACCAGCGGCGCCAGCTCGGAGAACGCGTGGATCACGCGGTCGGCTCCGTCGAACTCGTCGCCGGCCGCGAACCCCCAGTCGCATCCGACGGACCACGTGCCGGCGCTCTCCGCCGCCGCGATGTCGGAGCTCCGGTCGCCCACCATCACCGCGCGGTCGGGCCAGACGTCGAGCGCGGTGAGGATCCCGAGGATGAGGTCGGCCTTATCGAGCGTACCACGCTCGCCCGCGCACCACGTCTCCGAGAAGTACGGCCTGAGGTCGAACGTGTCCAGCACGAAGTGCATGTAGCCCGTGCCGGCGTTCGTGGCGACCGCGAGCAGGTAGCCGGCCGCTCGGAGTCGGTCGAGCCCCTCGATGACGCCGGGGAAGAGCGAGCCCTTCCCGCCGGCGATGAGCTCGTGCTCCCAGTGCCAGATGAGGTCGCTCATCTCGTCGACGAGTTCGGTCGGAAGCGTCGGGATGACGGTCGTGACGTACTCCTCACGCGTGCTCCCGACGCCGCCCATGATCTCGTCGGGCGTCGGCCGCGGGATATCGAGGGCGTGGCGCTCGTTGATGTCGCGAACGGCCATCTCGACGGCGCCGACCGTCGTTGCGGTGGACGAGTAGATGGTCCCATCGAGGTCCAGGATGACGAGGTCGAGCGCGCGATCGCTTCTGGTCACTGGCGTCTCCGTTCTCCGTGTGGTGTCTGTCTCTGGGCCGGCGACTGCCGGCGCGTCGACTGCGCGGCTTTCAAGCCGGTCCGCTTGCTCGGAGGGCCGCTACAGCCGCCCCTGCCCGCGCATGAGCGCGTCGATCTCGTCGCGTCCCGCGATGCCGCCGCGGGCGCCGACCGCCGTGCAGTTGAGGGCCGCGGCGGCGTTCGAGAAGTCGAGAGTTCGCTCGATGCTCCATCCCGCCAGAAGCCCGTAGACGAAGGCGCCGTGGAAGACGTCGCCCGCGCCGGTCGTGTCGACGACCTGCACGCGGAAGCCCGGCGACTCGAGCCTCGTTCCGCCGCGGGCGATCGCGATCGCTCCGCGCTCGCCGCGCGTCATGACGGCGAGTGAGGGGCCCTCATCGAGAATGCGCTCGAGCGCCTCCCAATCGTCCGCGCATCCGGCGTACTGGCCCGGGAAGCGTGACGAGGCCACCAGGAGATCGGTGTGCGCGACGGTGTCGTGCGTCCCCTCCTTCACCGACTCGGCGTCCATGACGACTGGGATGCCCCGCGCCTTCGCGATGCGGGCGGCCTTCGCCGCCGCCGGCGCGTCGTGCCCGTCGACGAGGAGCGCGCGGCCGACGGCCACCTTCTCGGCAGTGATCTCGTCGGGCCGAGTCGCGATGCCGTCCGGACGGTCCCAGAAGATCGTCCGCTCCCCCGTCCGCTCGTCGACGATGATCATCGCGAGCTGGTTGGTGGCTCCCGGCACCGCGGGGACGTCGCTGACGTCCACGCCCGCCGCGCGGATGCTCTCGAGCGAGTACTCGCCGACGGCGTCGCCGCCAACCTTGCCGACGTACTTCGCCCGAAGCCCCAGCCGCGCGCACTGGACCATCGCGCTTGCGGCCTGCCCGCCGGGAGAGCGCTGGAACCCGACGAGCCTGAGCTTCTCGCCCGGCTCCGCCTCGCGCGGGACGATGCAGAGGTGATCGACCGCGTTCAGGCCGAAGCCGACCACGTCGAAGGGTGCCGCATCCGGGATGACGAGTCCGAAGTCCACGTATGCTCCTGCGTCGTCCGACGCGTCAGACCTCACGGTCCTTCCACTTGCCCCGGCGGAACCAGAAGTAGGTAAGCACCACCTCGATGCTCGCGGCGATGAACATCGACCACCAGACGCCGAGCTCCGATGTGTGGAGCACGTGAATGGCGCCCAGGATGAGCGGGATCTGTACGCCCCACTCGATGATACCCGCGATCACGGTTGGCGGCCACGTGTTGCCCGAGCCGTAGAACGCCGACGAGAGGACGATGTGCATCGCGATCATGATCTGCGCGATCGCCATGAGCCTGATGAGCGGCACGCCCGAGGCGAGCACCAACGGATCGTCCGTGAACCGCCCCAGGATCGCCCCGGCGAACCGGACCTCGATGGCGCCGAGCACGGCGGTCACGAAGAGGACGAGCAGCGTGGCCTTCACGACGGCGTCGTGGGCGCGGTCCTTCTGCGCCGCGCCGAGGTTCTGCCCCACGAGCGCGCCGCAGCCCAGCTCGAGCCCCACGGCGAAGAGGATGCCGAGCTCCATGATGCGCATGCTCACGCCGTAGGCGGCCACGACGACTGTCCCGAAGGTGGCCACGAGCGTCGCCACATACCAGTGCGCGACGCTTCTGAGAAGCCCGTTGATCCCCGCGGGGATACCGATCCTCAGGATGTCGAGCATGACGCGGATGCGCGGTTGGAACCGGGTCCAGAACGTCACCTTGATGTTCGCGATGCCCGACGAGAGCACCCAGATCCCGACGAAGACGGCCGTGGCGGCCGACATCGCGGTCGCCCAGGCGGCGCCCTCGATGCCCGTCCCGAGCCGGATGATGAAGAGCCAGTCGAGCGCGATGTTCATCGCCGTCGACAGCAGCATGATGAGCATCGCCATCACCGCGTTCCCGACGCCTCTGAGCGCCGTGTAGATCGAATAGGACGTGAACATGAACGGGAGGAACGCGAAACGGATCGCCCCGTACTCCATGGCGAGGCGGCGTACGTCGGGATCGTCGCTCATCACGCGGAGCACGAGAGGCGCAATGAGGAGCCCGAGCGCGCCCATGACGATGGCGATGCCGAACTTGAGAAGCAGCGTCTGGCGGATGATGTCGCGAGTCTCGGGGATCCGCTTCTCGCCGAACCGCCTCGAGATGAGGGCGACGGAGCCCGTCCCTATGATCTGGTTCGCCGACCCGAAGACCCACGCGATGGCCGCGAAGAGCGTGATCGCCGCAACCGGCGCCGTGCCCAGCGTCCCGACGAAGTAGATGTCGGTCAGGCTGTAGATGGTCATCGCGCCGAAACCGATCATCGACGGGATGCCCATGTAGAGCACGTTGAGCAGGACGTTGCCTCTGGTGATGTCCACCAGAGGGGCGCGCTCGAAAACGGTCTCCGTCACGTCCGGGTCGGACTCGGCGATCTCGGGTGCGACACCGTCGTGGTCGATCCGGGACCGCTCGTCCCTGCGATCGGACCTGTCGTCTCCAGCGGACCTGTCGTCTCCTGCGGACATCGTTGCTCCCCGACGACTTCGCCGGCACTCAACGCGCCGGCGCCTCGAGAGATGGTGATGGCGGTCCTTCAGGATAGCCCGAACGGGGGGCCCGCTCAATCCCCGAAGAGCGCCCGCGCCGCTGCGATCTGGGCCGGGGGCGAGCCGTCGTAGCAGCAGAGCACGGCGTCGGCCGTCCCCTCGAACCGCCCGGACGTGTGCGGCCCCGCGAACAGGAGGACGACGGTGTGCGAGACACGCTCCATCAGCCCGCGCGCCAGCTCGCGGGCGCCGGCGCCCGGACCGGTGAAGCCCTTCCAGGCCGCGACCTCGTCGAAGACGGACAGGATGCAGAGGTCCGCGTCCCTCGCGAGCTGCACCGGGTCCACGCTCTCGCCCACGGTGACGGTCTCGAACCGCGCGCCCGGAAACCGTGACTCGAACTCGCTTCGCAGCCAGACGATGTTGTCCAGCTGCCTGGGGTCCCGCAGTGCGACGAGCACGACGCTTCCGGGATCGACGCCGTCGATCAGGGACCGGGCGACCTCGGGACCTCCCGTGAGCCAGGTCGCTCCGCGTTTCGCTATCTCCGTGGCGACGGCGCTCCTGTTCTCTCCCCAGAGATCGTCCTCGGTCCCGTCCAGCCGGCAGTTCAGCGCGTCGGCGAGCTCGCGCGGCAGCACGTCGTAGGGCGGTTCCGGCATCGGACACGCGTCGCACCAGTCGAGGGCCCGCTCGATCCGCGTGATCGAGGCGTCCAGGCGCTCTTCCGTGAGGCGTCCAGCGTCGACGGCGTCGACGACGCCCCGGACGGCTTCCTCGGTGTCCGCCGGCATCAGGAGCACGTCGCATCCCGCCTCGACCGCGCGGACGGCCGCCTCGCCCGACCCGTGATGTTCGGTGATACCGCCCATGAGGAGCGCGTCGGTCACGACCAGTCCGTCGAACCCGAGCTCGCGTCTGAGCAGGCCGGTCACGACCGATCGCGAGAGCGTCGCGGGCCCCACGTCGAGCGCCGGGTACTCCACGTGCGCCGTCATCACGGCGTGCACGCCGCTCGCGAAGGCGGAACGGAACGGGACCAGCTCGCGCGACGCCAGCGTCCCACGGTCGGCGTCCACGACGGGCAGCTCGATGTGCGAGTCCCTCCGCGTATCGCCGTGCCCGGGGAAGTGCTTGACGGTGGCCGCCACGCCCCCGCGCTCGAGACCCCGGACGAACGCCGTCACGAACTCGGCGACCATCGCGGGTTCCGTCCCGAAGGCGCGCACGCCGATGATGGGATTCTCGTCCTCGGTGTGCACGTCGGCGACGGGGGCGAAGACAAGGTTGATCCCCGCGACGCGCGCCTCGACCGCGGTCGCGCAGCCCTGCGCGAAGGCGAGGTTCGGCTCGCCCGTCGCGCCGCACATCATGAGGGAGGGGAAGACGGTCGCGCCCTCAAGCTGCTGGCCCAGCCCTCGCTCGAGATCCGACGCGACGAGCAGCCGGTGCCCGGCGAGGTCGCGCATCGCCTCGATGAGCCCGGGCGTGCGGTCGACGTTCCCGCCGAAGAGGCAGAACCCCCCGACCCCGAGCTCCCGAATGTCACGCTCGAGCCGGTGGCACTCGTCGCCGAAGTCGTCCCACGCCCGATCGGAGATGTGGGTCATGATGAGTCGGGCGGCCTTCTGTCTGATCGTCGCCATCTCTCGCGTCCCCCGTCGCCTCAGAATCCGACGCTGATCTTCCCGAGAACCGCTC
>CAZAQL010000018.1:0-31587 GCA_964487295.1 uncultured bacterium
ACCGTGTTCGACGGCGCGGGCGCGGCGATATTGACCTCCGCTCCTCAGTTCGACAGCGCGTAGACGACGATGTTGACGCCCATCCTGAGCGCCGCCTCGTGCTTCTCCGGCGGATCGTCGTGAACCTCGGCGTCCTCAAGCCCGTCGCCGATGTCGGTGTTGAAGCTGTAGAAGACGACGAGTTCACCGTTGAGGTACGCCCCGTACCCGTGCGGCGGGCCGCCGTCGTGCTCGTGGATCTTCGGCAGACCCTCCGGGAACTCGTAGAACGACGAGTAGATCTCGTGGTCGAACGGAAGCTCCACGAGCGGGCTCTCGGGCAGGACCTTCGCGAGCTCGGCGCGGAACGAGGCGTCCATCCCGTAGTTGTCGTCCGCCCAGAGGAATCCGCCCCGCTCGAAGTACTCCCGGAGGTTCGCCGCGTCCTCCGGTGTGAACTGAACCCGGCCGTGGCCGGTCATGTGGATGATCGGGTATGTGAAGAGCTCATCCGAATCGGGGTCCACGCGGGCGGGGGACGGCGCGACGGCGATGTCCGTCCGGTCGGCCAGCGCCTCGAGCAGGTTCGGAAGCGCCGTCGGGTTCGCGTACCAGTCCCCCCCGCCGCGGTACTTGAGCTGCGCGATCGTCACGCCGCGTCCGGAGTCGACGGTTCGAGCCGCGCCGACAGGCAGAGCCAGGAGCGCGACCGCGACCGCGGCCGCCACGACGAGCGTGCGAGGACCGGGAGAAAGGGCTGTCATGGGGTTCCTCCATCGATGAGCCAGCACGCAAAGGCGGCGCTCACGCGGGGAGCGCCGCCTCGATCTCCGTTGCCGGCACACGTTCCGGGCCGTTGCGGTCATCCGTCGCGAGAAGCGACGCCGCGCCGGTGATGCGCTACCTGTGACGCCTGCGTCTCCGGGCCTCGTCGCGGATGTTCCACTCGACGACGAGCGGGCTCGCGATGTACATGGACGAGTAGGTTCCAACGACCACGCCGATCATGAGCGCGAAGGCGAAGTCCTTGATGACCTCCCCGCCGAAGATGAAGAGACACACGACGACGAGCAACGTCGTCAACGAGGTCACCAGCGTGCGCGAGAGCGACTCGTTGAGGCTCGTGTTGACGATGTCGACGAAGCTCTTGCCGTAGAGCTTCCTCCGGTCCTCCCGGATGCGGTCGTAGATGACGATCGTGTCGTTCAGCGAATAGCCGACGATCGTGAGGAACGCGGCGATGACCGGAAGCGTGATCGGACGCCCGGTGATGGAGAACATCCCCAGCGTGATGACGACGTCGTGGACCAGCGCCGCGACCGCCCCCACTGCGAACTTGAACTCGAACCTGAGCGAGATGTAGATCAGGATGCCGACGAGCGCGTAGACGATGGCCATGAGGGCCTTGTTCCGGAGCTCCTGTCCGACCTTCGGACCAACGAGCTCCTCGCGCTCGAAGCGCACGTTGCTGTCGGGATGTCTTGCGCTGAGCTCGCTCTTGATCTGCCCGGCGACATCGTCCATCTGCGCGGCCTCCGGCAACAGCCGGATGATGACGCCATGGACCTCCACCCCTTCCTCGTTCTCGCCGCTGAACTGCTGGATCTCGGACTCCTCGATCCCCACCGCCCGCACCGCATCACGCACGTCCTCGACAGGGAGCTGCGTGTCCATCTCGACCTGGAGGAGTACGCCGCCCGCGAGGTCGATGCCCAGCTTCGGGCCGCCCTGAACGATCAGCGAGATGACACCGATGAGGATGACCGCCAACGAGACGAAGAACGCGGCCTTCCGGTGCCCCAGGAAGTTGAACTGCGTGCCGACCAGAAACTCCATATTCGTGACCTCCTGTGCCGGGGCGTCACGAGCGCCCGGCCGACTCCGCTAGATGCTCAGGTGCTTGACGTTCCAGTGAGAGGTGATGAGATCGAACACGACGCGCGTCGCCACGACAGCGGTGAACATGCTCGCGATGATGCCGAGCGAGAGTGTCACGCCGAACCCCTTCACCGGTCCGGTGCCGAAGTAGAGCAGCACGGCCGCGGCGATGAGCGTCGTCACGTTCGCGTCCATGATCGTCGTGAACGCGCGCTCGTACCCGTCGCGGATGGCCGCGCGGATCGTCTTCTGGTTCCGGAGCTCCTCGCGGATGCGCTCGAAGATGAGCACGTTCGCATCCACCGCCATGCCGATGGTCAGGATGATGCCCGCCAGACCCGGCAGGGTCAGCGCGGGCCTCGGGTTGACGGGGAGCGACGCCATGAGCGCGATGACCAGCAGAACGTTCACGACGAGCGCCGCCACCGCCACCGCTCCGGCGGCGCGATAGTAGATGAGCATGAAGAGCACGACGAGAATGCCGCCGAACAGCATCGCCCGGATGCCGAGGTTGATCGAGTCGCGTCCCAGCGACGGACCCACCGTGTATTCGTACTCCACGCTCATCGGGGCCGGGATGCGGCCCGCCTGCAGCACGATCGCGATGTCGTTCGCCTCCTGGTCGGTGAAGCGGCCGGTCAGCGACGCCGGCCTGCCGACCGGGATGCGAGACTGGATGACGGCCGCCGAGTGGACGACGCCGTCCAGAAGAATGGCGATGTACTCCCCGATGTGCGCCGCCGTGTGGTCGGCGAACTCGCGGCTTCCCTGGCTCGTGAAGGTCAGCGACAGCCCGGGAGTGTTCGGATACTCCTCGCTCAGCCCGCGCCGGACGTCCGCCGTGGCGAGCTGCGCCCCCGTCATGATCGTGTCGCTCTCGAGCACGTAGAACGCGCGGAACCGCTCCGGATCCTCGGTAAGCTGCCTCGTCTCGGCGTCCCACGCCACGCGATAGCGTGACTTCTGCGCGCGACCCGGCGGGCCCGGGAGCACCTTCGCCATGTCGATCGAGGCGAGCTGCCGCTTCACCTCGGCGACCTCGCTCTCAGGAACAAAGCGGATGGGGCTCTGAGAGTAGCTCTCGAGCGGGACGATCCTGCTCATCAGCGGATGCTCCCGCTCGATGCGCTCGATCTCGGACGCCAGTTCCTCGTCCTCGGCCAGCGCCGCGTTCGCGTCCTCCTCGAGAAGCCCCTCGACCGGAGCGGCGTCCGGCTCCTCCACCGCCTCACCGTCGTCCGTCTCTCCGCCCGCCGGACTCTGCCCGGCAAGCGCCTCGTCGATGGCCATGATCGCCTCGTCGGTCTCGCCGACGCCGGCCACCGGAACGAACTCCAGAAGCGCCGTGCGCCCGATAAGGCGCTTGGCTCGCTGTTCGTCCTGGAGGCCCGGGAGCTGGACGATGATACGGTTCGAGCCCTCGATCTGGACCGACGGCTCCGCGACGCCGAACTGGTCGACGCGGTTGCGGATGGTCGTCTGGGCCCGGTCCATGTTCTGCCGCGCCTGCTCCGCCGACACCCCCTCGTTGTCCACCTCGAGGACCACGTGCATGCCGCCCTGCAGGTCGAGGCCCAGGCGGATCGCGTTCGCCTCAAGCTGGGCGGCCTCGTCCCGGGGCATCTCAGCCAGCTCCTTGTCGGTCATCGAAAGGAACCGGAACGTGTACGAAGACCTCCAGCCCGCGAAGATCACGACCACGAGGACCAGAAGCACCTTCCATCGCATTTTCGGTGTCATTCACTTCCTCCACGACACGCCGGCGCGACTCCCCCGGAGTGCTTACGAGGTTCCCGTTTGGCAAGTTAACTCATGATTCTACCGACTCATGCGGGGCCCGGTCAACGGGAAACGCCCCGCCGGGCGGTCCGCCGGGGCGCGGGGCGCCTTCCGGCCGCGTCGGGCGCCGGTTGCGTCCCGGCCTCGCCGGCCGGACTGGACGCCGGGGCGCTACTCCGCGCCCGCGCACTCCACAAGCGCCAGCATCTCGGCCACCGCCGTCTCCATCCCGACGACGACGGCCCGCGCCACGATGCTGTGACCGATGCTCACTTCCTCGATCTCGGGAATGGCCGCGATGGGGCGGATGTTCCGGTACGTCAGACCGTGCCCACCGTGAGCCGAGAGCCCCATCTCGCGCGCGGCCACCGCCGCGACGCGGACCTTCTCAAGCTCCCGCCGCCTCTCGTCCGGCGTCGCCGCCTCGGCGTAGACGCCCGTGTGCAGCTCGACGATGTCGGCGCCGACGGCCTTGGCGCGACCGACCTGGACGACGTCCGGGTCGATGAAGATGCTGACCGTCGTCCCGTTGGATCTAAGCCGCTCGACGGCGTTCCGGACCTGCTTCTCCTCCGCGATGATGTCGAGCCCGCCCTGCGTCGTGAGCTCGCCGTCACCCTCGGGGACGAGCGTGCACATGTCGGGGCGAACCCGACACGCGATGTCGACCATCTCTTCGCGCGTGCTCATCTCCAGGTTGAGGATCCCCGCCACGGTCTCCCGCATCACCTCGACGTCGCGGTCCTGGATGTGGCGCCGGTCGCCACGCAGGTGGATCGTGATGCCGCACGCGCCCGCCAGCTCCGCGATGACGGCCGCCCACACGGGGTCGGGCTCATCGGCGCGCCGCGCCTGCCGAACGGTCGCCACGTGGTCCACATTGACCGATAGTCTCATCCTCGTCTCCCTCGCTCCCGCTCACGCGGCGCCTTCCGGCGTCGTTGTCCCGTCTCGTCATGTCGGCCGCCCGCGCTGCGGACCGGCCGTCTTTTGATCCGCTGTCTCTACTCCACGAGCTCGTCGACGAACACCACGTCGATGCCGCGGGCGGCCATCTCCGGCAGGCGGCGCTCGAGCGCCTCGAGCGTCTCCCGCTTCGGATGGCCGATGCCGATGGCCACGCCGTGCCGGAGCGCCTCGTCCTCGAGAGCCGCCAACCGGCTCTCGACGTCCAGGTTGCCGCTCTCGTCCCGGTAGCTGTCGAGGAAGAGCGTGTTCCGCGCCGAGGGGATCCCCTCACCCCGCGCCACGTCGTACGCCACCGTGCCGGCGGTCGTCACGCTGTCGACGAAGAAGAACCCGTGGGCCTTAAGCTCGCTCATCACGGCACGCATGTGGGCGGGTCGCGTCGTGAGCCTTGAGCCCATGTGGTTGTTCGCGCCCCTGGCGTACGGCACGTCCTCGATGGCGGCCTTCGTGAGACGTCTGAGCTCCTCGGCCGTGTGGCTCTCGAGCAGAGCGCCGTCGCCGGGGTTGGTCTGCGGATAGGACTCCGGCTGCATCGGGATGTGCGCGATGACGTGCTTCCCGGCTTGGTGCGCCGCGTTGGCGATGTCGCTCGTCCGCGGACAGGAGGGCAGGACGGCGATCGTCAGCGGGGCGTCGAGCGCGAGGAAACCCCTCGCGAGCTCCGACATGTTGTAGCCGAAGTCGTCGATGATGATCGCCAGGCGCGGGCGCTCGTGCTCCTCGCGGGTGGCCGGCGGCAGCCCGCGGCCGCTCTCGTCCAGCGTGATGCGGTGCGTCTCGACGTCGCCCAGTCCGAACCTGAGCTCGAGCACCCTCAGGCCGTCGCGGTCAGGGTCGCGCTCCTCGCCGCGCATGAGGATGCCGCCGGCGTCGACGACGGCCTTCGTGATCTCGAGGTTGGTCTGGTAGATGCTCGTCCCGGACGGGACCGTCCCCTGCTTGTCCCAGTGCGGCGTGACGTATCCGAGCGTGTCGCGTTCCGTCCGCTCGTTCGTGACCCCCGCGATCCGCATCCTGACGATGGCCCCGTCCACGGCCGCGTCGAGACGTTCGGCGCGCTCGGTGAGGTCGCGCTTTCCGAAGAGACGCTCGCGGATGACGCCCGCCCTTCCGCTCGAGAAGAGCTCCGCGACGCCGATGACGATCACGAGCACGAGAGCGATGATGAGAAGCCACAGGCGTACGGCCGAGAGGGTCTCCCGGACGCGCTGGTTCTTCTTCGTCCTGCTCTGTCTTCTGGCCACGTGAGCACCTCGATCGGTGGGACGGTTGCGTCGCATGGATTCTAGGCCCGGCCCGGTGCCGAGTCAACCGCGGCGCGGCGGCGGCGTCGGCCGAGACCGTGCGCGGTCGCGACCCAAGCGCGGTCGCCCCCCAAGCGCTCGACGCCGCGACGGAGCGGTGCGCGGCGGCGGTTCACCGCCTGCGCGACACAAAGAAGCGGGGGACGGTCTCCCGTCCCCCGCGGAGGTTCGAATGTGCGGTGCTCGAGGCGCTCATGCGCTCTCAAGCCGCGCCGCCCAGGACGCGTCACTGGAACAGCGTCTTGAGCTCCGTGATCGAGATCCGGTCGGCGCCCTCGGGCACGGGCGGCCGCGCCTCGACCTCGATGTCCTCCCAGGTGAGGATGTCCCAGAGCATCTCGCCGTTCGGCCCGGTCTCGTTGTCGTCGATCGCGAACGTGAACCGCGCCGCGGCGTTCGCCCAGTAGTGGAAGTCGTCGGGCAGGGTGACCCAAAGGTCGACCGTGTAGATGTAGATCCACCGATACGGCTCGTCCGGGATCGGACCCTCGACCTCGACCTCCTCACCGAACTGCGTCAGCGTGAGCTGGATGCTCTGGATGTTCGTCCCCTCGTCGAGCATGTTGCGCGCGATCGCAGCCTCCGTGTCAAGGTTCCACTCCCAGGGAAGCAGCGGGTCGTTGATCACGTCCTCTTCGTTGAGCACGAAGGTGAAGGAGTCGTCGAGGCAGGCGATGTACTGCTCGGACTCCATCTGCTCGTACGAGTAGATCAGGTTGTGGACCACGTTCTCGCAGGTAACGCGCTCCCGGTAGCCGCCCCCCGTTGGCGGCGGGTCGCCGCCCTCCGGTGGGGCGAACAGCGAACACCCCGTCAGGCTCAACGCCAGGACAGAAAGAAGGACGACGGCCGGCGTGAGCCGCGCGCTTGACCTCTGCATCTTCGAATCCCTCCTTGTGTCCTCACTCACACAACTAGAGTATATCAAGAACAGGCCGCCTTGTCAACGCCCCCACCGTGCTCGAGCGTGCCGACAGGGCCCGTAAGTCACTTCAGGACAATCGGTTCCACCTTACGATGAGACCAGTGTAAGAAGTGCAACGACCGTGCCGACAAGACCTGGCGACACCGGGTTTGACGCTTGTCATGAGCCTTTATTCGCCGCCCGTGCTACTGGCGGTAGTCGCCCCGCAACACGCCCCAGGTCTCGTTCTCGGCGGGCTCGACGGTCCGCCGGTCGACCCACCTGAAGATCGACCAGCGCGACTGCTCGCGACGCATGTGGAGCGTCGCGCGGCCCTTGTAGGTGATCTCCTCGTTGATGTGCTGCCCGGACGACCACGCGACCGTCAGCGTGTACTCCTCACGCCGGTACATCTCGTCCTGGGTCTCATCGAACGGCTCCGTGGTGACGAACGTCACCGAGATCTCCGACGCCTGCGAGAAGATCGCCGCCATCGCCTGCGTCTCGTCCTCCTTGACCCAGTTCGCGTATCGCTCCTCCCCCTCGGTCCCCGCGTCGAGCGAGTCCGACGGATCGACGTGGAAGCGGAAGTCCTCGGCGAAGCAGTCGCCGTAGTTGCCGATGTTCTCCCCCTCGATGGCCGCCTTGAGGTTCGCGCGGAGAATGGTGGTCGTCACCGGCGTCTCCCAGTCGGTCTCGCCGCCCTCCGGCGGTCCGTCTGGCGACCGGGGGCTGAACAGGCAGCCGCCGCATGCCAGAAGCAGGGCCAGAAGAGCCGCCAGGGCGAGGCGCCCGCCGCCGTGGCCGTGTCCGACGCTCCAGAAGGACCCGACCCTCCGGCCGTCCGTGGCGAACCGCGTCCGCCCTCCGCCCGGATGCTGCGTTCGGCCTCTCATCAGAAGGTCCTCTCGAGCATGATGGATGCGTTCCAAACGTCCTCCTGGCGCTCCGTGATCGTGGTCGCGTCCCGAAGAGTGCGGGTGACCGAGATGCGGATTTTCGTCCCGTCCTCGAGATCGTGGCTCACGCTCGCCTTCCCCGAGAGGCTCGTGTCGAACTTCTCCCACGAGAGCCGCCGCGTGTCGCCCTCGATGACCCATCTCCGTTGGACGCTGTAGTCCTGTTTGACTTCAAGGTCGATCAGGTCGAAGAGCTTGTGCCGCACGATGACGCTCAGCGTGTGGTCGTCTCGTTCGCTGTTCTTGCCGTACCGCTCGATGCCGTCGTCGCCCTCGACATAGCTGCCCTCGTCCTGCCCGCGATAGCGGTGCTTGAACGTCGTGTTGACCCCATCGATCATCCGCCAGTCCAGCTCCGTCGTGACACCGAAGTTCCGGATGAGGAAGTTCGAGTCGCGGTTGTACTCGTAGAACGTGTAGTCGGCCGAGAGCTCGTAGCTCTGCCGGACCGTCACCCGCGGACTGAAGCTCTTCCGGACCGACGGCTGGATGGAGTAGGTGTTCGTCGTCTTGCTGTCGCCGCTCCGCGTGGTGCGGATGTAGATGAGCTGGTTCTCCTTGACCCGGAGGACGATGTCCGCCGAGATGTCGCCTCGCGGCTTGTAGTTGACCGTGAGCAACGCCTCCTGATCGAAGAGATCGCGGTCCTGGTCGTTTGCCTCGGGGTCGTCGTAGTGATACGACAGCAGTCCGACGTTGCCGCGGAAGCTCGCGTCCAGGCGCGGACCGAACGTGTGCGTGATCGAGGCGCCGAAACTGTCGTGATAGGTGTCGCCGCTCTGGAAGCTGAAGTGCTCGTTGCGGTCCTTCTCGGTCCGAAGCTGCGCGGAGAAGGTCGTGCTCGACATGCGGTAGTCGATCGTCCCGCTCAGCATGCGCGAGCGGATGTCGCTGTCCTTGGTCGTCTCGATGTCGTAGTACGACTGGTTCCGGGAGTAGTCGAACGCGAAGTCCATGCCGAGGTTCTCGAGCGGAGCGAACGACGCGCCAAAATCGACCGACTCGGTCTCCTGGTCGCGTTGCTCGGTCTGCTCCTCCTTCGGGTACTCGGTCGTCGAGAACGACTTCCGCGCCCCGGCGGAGAACGAGTGGACGTCCCACTCGTAGTCGAAGTCGGCGTTGATCGCGTGGCTTGACGACTCGTCCTTGCTCTCGAAATCGCCCTGCTTCGAGTCGAGCAGCGAGTGACGTCCCGTGTAGCCGAAGGACGTGTCGAGCCCCTCGAGCATCTCGTACCCTATGGTCGCCGAGATGTCCTGCGTGGACCCCTGGCTCTCGACGTTCGAGTAGCTGTTCCTCTCGAGCCCCGCCGACACTTTCAACGCCGTCGAGAGCCCGCTGAAGTGCGTCTTCGTGTAGCTCGTCGAGAAGTCCATCGTCTCCTTATCGCGCGCCGTCTTCACCTCGTTCGCCTCGCCGGGGTTCCTGGTGTCGACCTGTTGCGACCGGTTGAACTTCACGCCCATGCCGACCGCGCCCGTGAGGTTGTAGTCGAGCCCCGCCCGCCACGCTTCCTGGCGGTTCACGCGATTGAGGAGGTCGTTCTCGCGAATGGTGATGCTCGCGGAGGAATTGAAGCGGAGCTTCCTGGAGATCGGGTAGTCCAGATCGAAGTCGTGTCCCCAGGTGCCGACGTCCTGATCGCGATTGTAGGTGATCTTGTAGGTCGGGTGGAACTCGGGCTCGAGCGCGGCGACACGCGGTCGCGTGCCGGGCCCCTCGTTCTGAAACCCCTGGATCTCCTCGTTCATCTCCACGGGCACATCGGTCCCGTCGCCACCGGGATCCAGCGAGTCGCCGGGGGCGCCGGCGATCCCGGGGTCGAGCGAATCCGCCGGCGCGCCGGGCGCCTCCGGACCCTCAGGCGGCTCGGCGACCTGCGCGCTCGCCACGACCGCCCCGGAGAGCAGGAGCGCGAGCGCCATGAGAACGAGAGAACGTCTGGCCGTCAGATGAGTCACCCTGCCCGTCCACCTCCGATGGTGTCCGCGAGCGCCGCGAACTCCTCGACCGTGAGCGTCTCGCCTCGACGCGAGAGGTCGATGCCGGACGCGCGCTCCACGGCGTCGGGATCCACGCCGCGCTCGGCGAGCAGCTCGGCGAGAGCTCCGCGAAGCATCTTGCGCCGTTTCCCGAACGCGGCGGTGACCACCGCCTCGAACGCCGCGCCGTCGACCGACCGTCCCGGGGCGTTCGACAGATCGATCTCGATCACGCGGGAATCGACCTGGGGTCTCGGCGTGAAGCACGTCCGACGTATCGCGAAGAGCCGTCGCACGCACGCGTGGAACTGCACGACGACCGAGAGCCTCCCGTAGTCGGATGAACCGGGCTCCGCCACAAGCCTGTCACCGACCTCCGCCTGCACCATGATGACCGCCCGCGACACGTCATCGCGCGCCTGTACGAGCCGCGCAATGAGCGGGCTCGTCACGCTGTACGGGACGTTCCCGGCCACGATGAGCTTCCGGCCGCCGGCCTCGGCCCGGGCCGCCCCGAGATCGTACTCCAGTGCATCGCCGTGGACCAGCGTGACGCCCGGGACGTCCCCGAACTCCTCATTGAACGCACGAACGATGCCCGCGTCGAGCTCGACGGCCACGACCCGGCCGGCCCGCTCGGCCAGCCCGAACGTGAGCGCGCCGAACCCGGGGCCGATCTCGATCACCGTGTCATCCGCGCCGGCGCCGACGGCGTCGACCACCTTGCGTATGACGTTCGGGTCGTCGAGGAAATTCTGCCCGCGGTCCTTCGACGGTGCAAGCTGATACTTCGCCAGCATCGCCGCTGGAGACAGCGCATCCACGGTTCTCTCCCGGTTCATCGCTCGTCCGCCCCGCCACCGCGTCGCGTTCCGTGCCCATCTTGCACGGGCGGCTCGGTGCGTCCACGCCGCCCCTTCCCGCCTCCGTCAGCCGCCGCGCCGTCCGTCCACGCCGCGCCTTCCCGCCTCCGTCAGCCGCCGCGCACGCGGAAGCCGGCGCCGAGGCGGAGCGCCACCGCGCGCGAGGCCTCGATGTCGATCTCGGGCACCTTCACGACACTGGCCGTCACGTCGAGCCCGGCGCTCACGCACGCGCGGATGAAGGCCTTGACGTGCTCGTACGTCTCGGGTCCGTGCCGCGGCTTGCAGACCCTCGCGTAGACCTCGGCGCTCTCGGCGTTGAGGCTCACCGAGACGGCGTCCACGACCTCGGCCAGCTCCGGGACGACGTTGCGGTTCCAGATGAGGCTCGCGTGACCGTTCGTGTTGAGACGCACGCGGCCGCCCGCGTCGTGGACGAACCGCGCGACCTCGAGCAGGACGTCGAGGCGCGTCGTCGGCTCGCCGTAACCGCAGAACACGACCTCGTCGTATCGGGTCGGGTCGCCGATCGCCTCGATCACCTCGGCGGCGGTCGGCTCGCGTTCGAGCTGGAGGTTGTATCCCCACAGCACGTCCGTCTGATAGCGGATGCAGAACTCGCACTCGTTCGTGCACCGGTTCGTGATGTTCAGGTAGAGATTGCCCCACATCTCGTATGCGATCGACGGCGGCGGGGGCTCGATGCCGTAGACGCGCATCGCGTTGCCCGTGGTCTGCCGCGCGACGTCCGCGTACGACATGCCCGTCGCCTCTGCGACAGCCTCGGCAACGCTCACGATGAAGGCCGGCTCGTTCCGTCGTTTCCCCTCGCCCTTCTGCGGCTGGGGCGTCAACCACGGCGCGTCCGTCTCGAGCAGCAGTCGCCGTCTCGGCACCGTGCGGGCGACCTCGGCGAGACGGCCGCTGCGGTCGGTCGTGATCTGACCGCCGATCCCCACGTGGAAGCCGCGTGCCACGACCTCGCGAGCGTAGCCGGCGTCGCCCGGGAAGCAGTGCATGATGCCCCCGACGTCCGAGCCACCCTCTTCATCGAGGATGGTCAGCACGTCGTCGAGCGCGTCGCGGTTGTGGATGACGAGCGGCAGGCTCAGTCGCTTAGCGAGACGGATCTGCCCGCGGAAGGCGCGGATCTGGTCACCCCGCGGGGAGAGGTTCCTGTAGAAGTCGAGCCCGGTCTCGCCGATGGCGACGACACGCTGATGCTGCGCCAGGGCCTCGAGTTCTCGCTCGAACCCGTGGTTCCACTGCTTTGCGTCGTGCGGGTGCAGCCCCGCGGTGGCGTAGATGAAGTCGTGTCTTCCGGCGAGAGTGATCGAGGCGCGCGTGGTCTTAAGGTCGAACCCGACGTTGATCATGAAGCGCACGCCGGCCTGGCGGGCCCGCTCGATGACGGCCTCGCGGTCCCTGTCGTAGTCCTTGAGATCGAGATGCAGGTGGGTATCGACGAGAGCGGCCGCCTCGCCCGGAGATGAGACCTCCGTCGAGCCGCTCCCGGCGTCGTCCGGCCGCTCCCCGCGTGCGGACGCTGCTTCCGCCATCAGCTCACCTTGCTGCCCGCCGGAAGCTCCCGGTCGGGAACGAGGAGTGACAGGCCGTCGCTCGTGCTGGCCGCAAGCAGCATCGCCTGCGACTCGACGCCGCGGATCGTCGCCGGCTCAAGGTTCGCGAGCACGAGGATCGTCTTGCCGGCGAGCTCGTCCGGCGAGTAGTGCTGCGCGATGCCCGCGACCATCTGGCGCGTGTCACCGCCGCCGAGATCGACCCTGAGCTTCAGGAGCTTGTCGGCCCCTTCGACCTTCTCCACATCGAGAACGGTGGCCAGTTTGAGTTCGAGAGCCTTGAACTGGTCGAAGCTGATCATCGGCTTGCCGTCCTTTCCTGGAGTATGGGTCGCGGCATCCGCCGTGTCCGGCGCCGCGGTTGGCGTCGCGGCATCCGCCGTGTCCGGCACCGCGGTTGGCGTCGCGGCATCCGCCGCGTCCGGCGCCGCGCTCGGCGTCTCGGCGGTCGTGCCGGTCGACGCCGCGGTCCGCGCCCCGGCGTCCGCGTCGGCGCCCTCGCCGGCCCCGGGGGCCGAGAGGACATCGAACCTCGCCTTGAGATCGTCGTCGGTGTACTTCGGGAACACGGGATCGCCCTTCGTGACCCGGATCCCGGCGGTCCAGCCGTGGCCCCACGTCATGAGCTCCTCGTACGGCACGGCGCCGGGCTCGAGCCTGTGGCCGATGCGCGAGAGGATAAGCTCCGACTTCTCAGGCATGAACGGCCAGATCATGATCCCCACCTGGCGCACGACCTCGAGGACATCGAAGAGCACCTGAGAGAGCCGCTCCATGTCCGTCTTCGCCAGAACCCAGGGCTTCTCCTCCTCGATATAGGCGTTCGCGCGTCGGACGAGTTCCCAGATGCGACCGAGCGCGACCTGCGGAGCGTAGTCCGTCACGGCCGCGGCGGCGTCCGCCGCGACCGACTTCGCGAGGTCGATGAGCTCGTACCCGGCGCCGCCGGTCATCGTCCCCTCGGCGCGGGACACGACCTCTCCTCCCAGGAACTTCTCGACCATCGCCGTCGAGCGCGAGACGAGATTGCCGAGGTCGTTCGCCAGCTCCGAGTCGTAGCGCGACCGGAACTGCTCCCAGGTGAAGTCCAGGTCCTTGCCGTAGGTCCCCTCGCGCATCAGGAAGTACCGGAGCGCGCAAGGCCCGAACATGTCGGACGCCTCGAGCGGGTTGACGATGATGCCGCGGCTCTTCGAGAGCTTCTGTCCCTTGAAGTACACGAATCCGTGTCCATAGATGGTCTTCGGGAGCTCGACGCCGGCGCTCATGAGCATCGCGGGCCAGATGACGCAGTGAAAGCGCGTGATGTCCTTGCCGATGAGATGCAGGTCGGCCGGCCACCAGCGGTCGAACATCTCCTGGTCCTCGCCGAAGCCGACGCCCGTGATGTAGTTCGTCAGGGCGTCGACCCAGACGTAGATGACGTGCGACGGATCCATCGGCAGCGGCACGCCCCACGACGACCCTGCGCGGGTCACGCTGATATCCTCGAGACCCCCCTTGATGAGCTGGACGATCTCGTTCCTTCGCGAGTCGGGGCGGATGAACTCCGGGTGCGCCTCGATGTGCCGGAGGAGCGGCTCGGCGTACTTCGAGAGCCGGAAGAAGTAGTTCTCCTCGCGGATCCAGGCGGGCTCGGTGCCGTGCGTGGGGCAGTTGCCGTCGACGAGGTCCTTCTCCTGAAGGAAGGCCTCGCACGACTCGCAGTAGTACCCCTCGTAGTGGGCCCGGTAGATGTCGTCCTCGAGCGCCTTGAAGAGCAGGCTCAGGCGTCGTTCGTGCTCCTCGCTGGTCGTCCGCACGAACCGGTCGAACGAGACCTCGAGCTTCTCCCAGATGTGGCGGAACACGCCCTCCATCTCGTCGCAGTACGCGCGCGGGTCCATGCACTTCTCCCGCGCGGCCCGCTCGACGTTGAGGCTGTGCTCGTCGTTCCCCATCTGGAAGTAGACGTCGTCGCCCAGCAGACGGTGGTATCGGGCAAAGACGTCCGCCGAGATCTTCTCGTAGGCCGTCCCGATGTGCGGCGCGCTGTTGACGTAGTCGATCGCGGTGGTGATGTAGAACTTGCCTGTCATGATGTCCTCTCGCCGCATCGCGCGCGGCGGCTCGGAGATTCGGCGCCGCACCGCGGGCGCGGTTCGCCGGGGGCGCGGTCCGCGGGGCGCGCGGTTCGTCCGGGGCGCGGTTCGCCGGGGGCGCGGTTCGCCGGGGGCGCGGTTCGCCGAGGGCCGCCGCTACTCGTCCTCGAGCATCTTCTCCGCGGCGTCCCAGTAGTTCTCCGCGAACTCCTCTTCCTCGTCATCGCTGACCGGATTGAGCCGGCCCTTCTTGAAGTCCTTGAGCGCCACCGTGACCGGGTCGGCGTCCTTGCGGCCGAGCGTCACGGTCCGCTTGAAGATGTCGGTGCCGATGACCTTGAACTGCTCTCCCTCGATCGTGCCCTTCGCGCCGACCTTCGGGAACTCCTTCTTCGCCTCAGCGTAGAGCCCGCGCTCGTACCTGAGGCAGCACATGAGGCGCCCGCAGCCGCCCGAGATCTTCGGCGAGCCCGGCGCGAGGTGCTGCTCCTTCACCATCTTGAGCGTCACGGGATCGAAGTCGCTGATGACGCCGCGGCAGCAGTAGTACCTCCCGCATCGACCGAAGCCGCCCAGCCGGCGCGCCTCGTCGCGGACACCGATCTGCCGCATCTCGATCCGCGTCTTGAATATGCTGGCGAGATCGCGGACGAGTTTGCGGAAGTCCACGCGCCGGTCGGACGTGAAGAAGAAGCGGATCTTGTTGCCGTCGAACTGCCACTCCACGTCGACGAGCTTCATCGGGAGGCTCTGACGCGCGATGCACTGCTGGCAGATCCGGTGCGCCTCGGCCTCCTTCTCGCTAAGCTCCTCGCGCTTCGCGATGTCGTCGGCGGTCGCGCGCCTCAGGATCGGACCCTGAATGCCCTTGTCCTGGAGCTTCTTACTGGCCTCCTGGCCCTCGCGGATGATCAGCCCGATGTCCTGGCCGCGCTCGACCTCTACGATGGCGTGGTCGCCGGCGCGGAACGGGATGTTGCGCGGGTTCTCGAAGATCGCCTTGCGACCTCCTTTGAACTCCATCTCGAACGACTCGGGCGTCGAGCTGAGGAGAGGACCGGGCAGGCTCGCGCCACGGGCCTGCGTCTCCCGGGGCGCGTCGGGGTCGTCGGCGTGCTCACGCGGCTCCGCGGCCTCGGTCGGGCCGTCGTCATGCTCGCGCGGCTCCGCGTCCTCGACGGGGCCGTCGGCGTGCTCGCGCGGCTCCGCGTCCTCGACGGGGCCGTCGGCGTGCTCGCGCGGCTCCGCGGCCTCGACAGGGTCGTCGGCATGCTCGCGCGGCTCCGCGGCCTCGGTCGGGTCGACCGCCGGATCGTCCTGGCGCGCGTGGTCGCTCTGCTGGCCGCCCTCGGTCTCCTCGCGGGGCGTCCTGTCACCGGACTCCATGCGTAACACCTCGTCCTGTTGCCGCGCGCTTCCTCATCACCGCGAGATTCAGAAGCACCGACGTGAACACGATCGACGGGTTCGAGTAGCGCTCGATGGCGCGATTCGCATCGTCGATCTTGTGAATGAGCTCCTCGAGGTCCTCGATCTCCATCCCGTCCGCCATCCGCTCCAGATCGCGCCGGTGTGACGCGTAGAGCACGTCAGGGGACGGGGCTCCGTCGTCCGCCCTCGCCAGCTTCCACTGCGAGACGTGCAGCACGTCGCGGAGCCAGAGCAGCATGAGATCGAGGAACTCCTGCTGCTCCTGTCGCCCGAGGCGGTACGCGAGGCGATTCGCCTCGTCCATGAGCGACGCCGGGTCCTTGAGGCGCGCCCCGCCCATCAGCTGGGCCACACTGCGGAGCTGCCCCTCGAGTCCGGCCGTGCCGGCGCGGACAGCTGCGCCGGGGCTGCCCTGCGACACCGCCGACGCCGCGCGCGCCTGCTTCGCCGTGAACCCGAGCCTCGGATCGGCGAGCAGCGCAGCCTCGACGTCCTCGCGAGAGAGGCGTGTGAAAGCCACGCGCTGGCATCGCGAGATCACGGTCGCCGGCAGCGCCGTCGGCCGCGCCGTCGTCAGAACGAGAACCGTCTGATTGGGCGGCTCCTCAAGCGTCTTGAGGAGCGTGTTCGCGGCCTCGGTCGTCATGCGGTCCGCATCGGCGATGATGAAGACCTTCCACGGCCCGATGTAGGGACGCTTGTTCGCCTTGACGACAACGTCCGACAGGATCGTCTCGACCGAGATGACCGCCGTCTTCCTGCCGAAGTCCTGCTCGCGGTATCCCGCCCGGAGACTGCTCGTCCGAAGCTCAGTGAGCTCAGCAGGCTTGATCGTCGTCGGAACCGGGAACACAAGGTGCGTGTCGGGGTGGCTCAGGCTGTCGGCCATCCGGCATGCGCCGCACTCCCCGCAGCAGTCGAGCCCCGGCGACTCGCAGTGGAGCGCTCGGGCGAACTCGAGGGCCGTGGTCTCCTTCCCCACGCCGTCCGGGCCGTGGAAGAGGTACGCGTGCGACAGCCGCCCGGAGGCGTATGCGGAGCGCAGAAGCTCGATCGCGGCGTCCTGCCCCCTGATCCTCTCGAGCCCCATTCGCACCCCCGACGACGGTCGGTCCAAAAACGTCGGAACTGCCCATCCTGACTTAGCTTATCATTCTATCGGGCGCCAGCCGCCGAATCAAGGCGATTCGGGGCCGGGGCGGTTCGCGGGAGCGTCACTGCCCCTCGCTCTCCCGCTCGGCGCTCTCCATCCGGCCCAGACGCCTCGCGATGGTCCCGGCCAGCGACACGGCCGAGATCATGCTCCCCGGATCGGCGCGCCCGGTGCCCGCCAGGTCGAACGCCGTCCCGTGATCGACCGATGTCCGCACGATGGGGAGACCGAGCGTCACGTTGACGCCCTCCGAGAATCCCTGGATCTTCACGGGTATCGTGCCCTGGTCGTGGTACATCGCGAGCACGGCATCGAAGCGGCTCCCCGGCCCTCCGGACTCACCGAGACCGGTGAAGATCGTGTCCGCCGCGAAGGGCCCCTCGACGGCGAGTCCGCGGTCGCGCGCGGCGAGAATGGCGGGGATGATCTGCTCCTGTTCCTCTGAGCCGAAGAGCCCGCCCTCACCGGCATGCGGATTGAGCCCGGTGACGGCGATCCGCGGTCCCCGCACACCGAACCAGAGCTCCAGCCCGGCGTCGAGGATGAGCAGTTTCTCGATCACGCGCTCCCGTGTGACCGCGCGCGGGACATCCTTGAGTGCGAGGTGCGTCGTGACGAGCGCCACGCGGCGGTCGCCCGCGACGAACATCATGAGGTACTTGCCCGTTCCCGTCGTCCGGGCGAGGAACTCCGTGTGTCCGGGGAACTCGGCGCCCGTCGCAGTGATAGCGGCCTTCGAGACCGGTGCGGTGACCATCGCGTCGAAGGCGCCCTCGAGACAGAGCTCCGCCGTCTGGCGGACGACCTCGAGCGACGCCGCCGCCCCCTCGGGCGACGGCTTGCCGGGCGTCGCCGCCGCGACGGGCTCACCGACCTCCAGACGCTCGACCTCGACGGGCAGCTTCATCCGCTCCGACCATGGGTCCAGGACGCCGGGCGCGGCTACGATAACAAGGTCGTTCCGCTCCCTGAGCTTCCTGACGGCGGCGGCCCGAAGAACGACCTCCGGGCCGACCCCCGACGGGTCCCCCATCGTCATGGCGATGCGCGGGCGCCCGGAGCGCCCGCGGTGGTTCTCAGAACGAGGAGACATGTCGCTCCTCCAGAATCTCATAGAGACTCCGCGCGCGCTCCTTGCTGACGTTGCCTCTCGGGACCTCGAGGACCCGGATTCGCAAGAAGCGGTCACGGAGATTAAGGATGATTTCGTCGTCGACGCGCACCGGAGCCCCGGCCTTCGCCTTCCGGCCCGTCAGGTCGATGCGGCCGGCGTCGCACGCCTGCTTCGCAAGAGAGCGCTGCTTGATGAGCCTCGTCGACTTGAGGTACTGGTCGAGTCTCATGAGGACTCGACAAGCTCCGTCCGGATGTCCACGAAGATCTCGGAGCGGAGCTCCTCCATCAACTCGAGGTAGCGCTCCTCCGAGCGCAGCCCGAAGAGGTACTCCCTGAGCTGGTCGCGAATCTCGTCGAGCCCGGCGGAGCGCTGCTCCTCGTACTCGACGAGCTGAAGAACGTAGTACCCCCCGTCGCCCTCGATGACGTCCGTCACCTCGCCCGGTTCCAGGGCCCGGATGGCCGACTCGAACCGCGGGTCGAGGTCACCGGGAGAGAACCAGCCGAGGTCGCCGCCGCGCGCACTCGAGTCCTCGTCGTCGGAATAGGCGGCCGCGACGGCCGCGAAGTCCGCTCCGTCGAGGATCATCGTTCTGAGGGAATCGGCCCGGGCCTGCGCCTGCTCAGCCGCATCCGGACCCGGGACCACGCGGGCGAGGAGATGCCGGGCGCGGACGCGGTCCCCCTCCCGCTGCTCCACCTTGATGATGTGGAACCCGAACCGGCTGGGGACGACGCCGCTGACCTCTCCCTCGCCGAGCGCGAAGACCGCCTCTTCAAACTCCGGTACCATCATGCCCCGTTCGATCCAACCCAGATCGCCACCTCGCGTGGCGGACGCGTCGTCGGAGTGCCGCGCCGCGACCTCCGCGAAGTCGGCCCCCGCGTCGAGCTCCGCGCGAGCCTCGTCGAGACGCTCGAAGGCCTGGCGCTTAAGCGCCTCGCTCACCTTCGGGGCCGACACAATGCCGGCGACGTGAAATGCCTCGGGCACAGCCGCCACCTCGGCTCCGTGCTCCTCGTAGTACTTGTCGACGTCGCGCCAGGTCACGTCGACCTTGCCATGCACCTCGTACCGGATGACCTGCTCCGCGAGCATCCGCCGCTCGATGTCCTCGCGGTAGATCTCGCGAAGCCTCTCGCGCGTGAGGCCTTCATCGGCGAGCGCATCGTCGAGAGCCTCCGCGGAGCCGTGACGCGTCTCGAGCTCCTCGACCCTGCGGTCCAGCTCGTCGTCGATCGCCTGCGGGGAAACGAAAATGCTGTCCCGCCGCGCCATCGCGACCAGAAGCATCTCCTCGACCATCTCCCGCACGACGTCGCTGCGGTACTGAAGCACGTTGTCCTGTGTCAGCGTCTGACCGCCCGTCCGCATGTTGAAGATGTAGAGCTCCTCGTCGATGTCGCTCTCGAGGATGATCTCGTCGCCAACGACGGCTGCGATGCCGTCGATTCTCTGTCGCGCCATCTCGGGCTGCGGTTCGGCATCCTGCTCCGGCTCCTCGGGCAGTCGGGGCGTGGCGTCCAGAATCGCCTCGTCCGGCTCGAACGGGTCGATCCCCAGCTCGTCCGACTGCGCGAACGCGAGCGCCGGCAGGCAGACGAACACCGCCGAGACGAGGACAAGCGCGACCGCTCTTCGACTTCCGTTCATGGCTCTCTCCTGATCCTGTGTGCCCGCCCCGGGACGTGGCGTCCCGGTCGCGAAGCGGATTCCTGGTTCCGCACTCCCGCGGTCCTTGCCGCCTGCGACTACGGCGCGACCATGGACGCGGTGTCGCCGTCCGCCGAGCCGTCGCCCGGCATATCGCGACTCTCGCCGACGCGCTCTCGCGCCGCACGGCGCAGGTTGACCGTGTCGACGACGACGACGGAGCGCTCCTCGAGGTCGAGCAGGAACTCGTCGAACGCCTGGCGACGTCTCTTGGACGTCAGGAAGTTCATCACGGCCGCGCGCTTCGACTCGAACGACGGCTGTCCGGCTCCCGGATGGCGGTCGAGCACCTTCACGATGTGATAGCCGTAGCCGCTGGCTATGACGGGGCTCGTGTCGCCGACCTTCAACGAGAACGCCGTCTCCTCGAGCTCGTGGATCATCTCCCCGCGCCTGACGTACCCGAGATCGCCGCCGAGAGAGGCGGTCTGATCGATCGAGAAGCTCCCCGCCACGGTCTCGAACGGACTGCCCGATGCCAGCTGCTCGAGCGCGCGCTCGGCCTCCTCGCGATTGCGGACGAGGATGTGGGCCAGCCGCACCTGGATGGCGTACTCGTTGCGATGCTCCTCGAAGTACGCGCGCGCCTCCTCCTCGGTGACCTCGCCCAGCTCCTCGAGCTTCTGCCGGATGCACGCCTCCGCGACGAGTTCGCGCTCCACCTCGTGGACGCGTCGCGCGATGTCATCGTCCTCGCCGAAACCCATACGGAGACCCTCCTGATAGAAGAGCTCGGTCTTCACCCAGTTGCGGATGGCCTCCTGCTGATCCTCGACGGTCATGACCGCGAGGTGCTGCTCCGGGATTGACGCGAAGAACTCGTCGGCGGACAGCGTCGTGCTTCCGACGCGCGCGACCGAGCCGCCTTCTCCTCCGCCTCCGCACCCCGCCAGGACGGTGGCGCACGCCACCGCCACGAAAACTCGCCTTCTCACGTTCCCTCCATGGCTCCACGAGGGTAGCGTTCAGCAGACGGCCGCCCCCGAGCGGTTCTCCGCAGGCGGGCGCGGCCGTCATGGATGCTCGTACTGTTCGCGCAGCCGGACCGTCTACCCGCCCGTGCCGAAGCGCATCGTCTCCATGTTCTCACGGACCTCGGCCAGGTCGGTCACGAGCCCGAGGTTCTCCTCGTGGATCTGGACGTCGACCGTCTCCTTCACCTCATCGAGGAACTCCATCAGCCTGGCCTCGCGACGCTCCGCCACAACGTGCTCCTTGACCACGCTGCCGACCTCGTCGAACGAGAGCTGCTCCTCGGGGAAGCGCTCGATCACCTCGATGAGCGCGTATCCGCCCGGGGCCCGGACCGGCTCGCTCAGCTCGCCGATCGGGAGAGAGAACGCAGGCTCCTGAAGATACGACAGGCGCCCTTCTCCCTGCACGACGTTCTCGACGATCCCGTCACGCGACTGGCTCCAGCTGTCGATCGAGTGCTCACGCACCATGTCGACGAAGCTCGCATTCGCCTCGACGATGCGCTGCCGGATCGAGTTCGCCTGGGCCTCCGTGCCGACGATGAGCTGGCGTATGGTCGCACTCGGCGGGCGCACGAAGCGGTCACGGTTCGACCGGAAGAAGTCGCGGATCTCCTGACCCGTCGGCTCGTCCATCTTCTGTGTCACCTCGGCTTCATACGTCAGATCGACGATCGCCTCCTCGCGCCGCGCGGCGAGGTAGTCGGCCATCTCCTGGCTCGTCATGTAGCCGCGCTTCTCGACCTCGTAGTCCTTGATCATCTTGAAGACGCGCTTGTTCATCGAGTCCTCGATGTAGAGCGGTGAGCCCTGCTTCGGCGTCTCGATGCCCTGGGACTCATCGAGAACGTTCGCGTAGTCGCCGAGGGTCCAGGTCGTCGTCTCGCCGCCGACCGTGAAGGTGACGAAGTCCATCGCCGCCGCCTCCTCGGAGAACTGCGGCACGATCTTCGTCCTCGCCCGCTCGATCGCCATCTGCTGCGTCATCTCGCCCTCGACCGGCGGCAGCAGCTCCGCGACGCGCTCGTCGATCCGCGTGCAGACGAGATCGAACGCCTCGTCGTTGTAGGTGATGTTCGCGTCTTCCATCCAGCCGGTGATGATCTCGTGCTGGAGGATGTCCCGGTTGAAGTTGCGGCACTCGATCTTGATGCCCTCGAGATGCCTGCCCTCGAGCGGCATGCGCTCGGCGGGTGTCTTCCTCGAGTCGACCTTCAGGATGTGCCACGTCTGGGACACCTGGACGGGGCCGACGATGTCGCCGGCCTCCGCGTCCCGGATCGCGACGCGGATGAGCGGATGATAGTCCTGCCAGGCCATCACGTTCCGCCTCCCGCCGTCGGAGGCCGTTGACGTCGTCGAGAGCTCCCTCGCCACAGCCGCGAAGTCCTCGCCGCCGTCGGTGACGCGCCGATAGGCCTCCTCCGCGGTCTCCTCGTCCTGGAGGACGATCTCACGAAGCTGGAACATGGAGTCGCGGACCTGGTAATACTCCTCGACGTCCTGCTGCGACACCTCGCTCGGCTCGGTGATGAGCTCGGTCTCCAGCATCTTCTCGGCCTGGCTCGCCCGGAAGTGCTCCATGGCCTGATCGATCCGCGGATCCTCGTCGATCCCCAGCCTGTATCCGGCGATGACGATGAGCTCCTTGCGCACGATCTCGTTGAGGAAGTTGAGCTTCGCCTCGTCGCCCTCTCCGGCCGGGAGCATCGTGGGCGGCATGTGCTCCAGCCGCTCGTTGACGTAGCCGACCGTGACGGTCCGCGGTTCGGCGATGCCCTCCTGATCGGTCAGGGTGACGATGGGCTTCTCCTCGGGCGGCGCGCAGCTCACCAAGATCGCTGCCAGCGCGAGGACAAGAACCACCACTGAGAATGCTCTGCTCATCGCGGCTCTCCTTTCGGGTCCTGCTCCCGTTGTGCTCCGATTCCCTAGTCGCCTATCGGCCAATATGTTACCAAGACACAAAGCGCCCGCGCTAGAGCCCAGGCACCGCCTCAAACCGTAGCAGACGACACGAACCCCTTCAACACCTTTCTCCCCGCCCGGATCGCCTCCCGCCGGTCCCTGGGTCCGTTGAACCGCACGGCGAGGCCCTCCGTCGCGTCGAACTCCAGCGGCGTCCGCGTCGTCTCGAGGGCGCGCTTGAGCCGCGACGGCTTCGGGGCCCTGTCAGCGGCGAATCTCGCCACGATCATGCTGCCATCTCGCCGAATCTCCGAGATACCGGCGTCACGGCAGATGATGCGCAGCGCCTGCACATCCAGGAGCGACTCGACCTCCGGCGGCGGGTGGCCGAACCGGTCCTCGAGCTCCTCCCGAAGCGCATTCACGCTCTCCTCGGTCCCGGCATCGCGGATGCGCTTGTAGACGTCGATCTTCATGTCGTTGTCCGGCACATAGCCGTCCGGTATATATGCATCGACCTTTATGCTTATCGTCGTCTCCAGCTCCTCGACGACCGGCTCGCCCTTCTGACGGCGCACGGCCTCTCGAAGCAGCCGCGCGTACAGATTGAACCCCACGGCGATCATATGGCCGTGCTGCTCGGCACCGAGGATGTTCCCCGCGCCCCGGATCTCCAGGTCCCGCATCGCCAGCTTGTAGCCCGATGAGAGATCGGTGAACTCCTGGATGGCTCCCAGCCGTTTGCGCGCGATCGCTGAGAGGCTCTTGTCCCGCGGGATGAGGAGGTAGGCGTAGGCCCGGTGGTTCGACCGGCCGACCCGCCCGCGGAGCTGGTAGAGCTGCGCCAGCCCGAAGCGGTCGGCCCGGTTGATGATGATGGTGTTGACGTTCGGGATGTCCAGGCCCGACTCGATGATCATGCTGCAGACGAGCACGTCCACCCGTCCCTCCAGGAAGCGGAGCATCACCTGCTCGAGCTGGCGCTCGGGCATCTGGCCGTGACCGACGTCGACGATGATCTCCGGCAGGAGCTTCCTGAGGTAGCTGGCCATCGCCTCGATGGTCTGGACGCGATTGTGCACGAAGTAGACCTGCCCGCCGCGGTCGATCTCGCGCATGACGGCCTCCACGATGAGATCGTCATCGAAGGCGGCGATCTCCGTGCGCACGGGCAGCCGGTCACGGGGCGGCGTGACGATGAGCGACATGTCGCGCGCGCCCATGATCGACATGTGAAGCGTCCGAGGGATCGGCGTCGCGGTCATCGTCAGCACGTCGACGGTCTTTCGGATCTTCTGAATGGTCTCCTTGTGCAGCACGCCGAACTGCTGTTCCTCGTCGATGATGAGGAGCCCCAGGTCCTTGAACTCGACGTCCTTCGAGATGAGACGGTGCGTGCCGATGATGACGTCGACCTTGCCCTCGCGAAGTCGCTCGACGACGTCCTTCTGCTCCTTCGCGGTCCGGAACCTGGACAGAACGTCGACCTCGACAGGGTACTCGGCGAACCGGTCGCGGAAGGTCGTGAGGTGCTGCTGCGCGAGGATCGTCGTCGGGACCAGCACGGCCACCTGCTTGCCGGCCATGACGGCCTTGAACGCGGCGCGGATGGCGACCTCCGTCTTCCCGAACCCGACGTCGCCGCAGACCAGACGGTCCATCGGCTTCGCCGACTCCATGTCACTCTTGATCTCCTCCGTGGCTCGCAGCTGGTCGTCGGTCTCTTCGTAGATGAACGACGCCTCGAGCTCCCGCTGCCAGAGGTTGTCCGGCGGAAACGACGTCCCCGGCCGGGCTTTGCGGGCCGCATAGAGGTTGAGGAGCTCGCGCGCCAGCTGCTCGACCGCGCGCTTCGCGCGCGCCTTCGTTTTGGACCACGCAATCCCGCCGAGCTTGTTCAGCCGCGGCTTCTGCTCCTCCTTGCCGACGTACTTCTGCAGTCGGTCGACCTCGTCGGCCGGGACGTAGAGCTTCCCTCCCTCGGCGTACTCGACGATGATGCAGTCCACGAGCCGCCCGTCCGCCTCGACGCGCGCCATGCCGATGTAGCGCCCGATACCGTGGTTGACGTGGACGACGTAGTCGCCCTCGGTCAGCGCCTCGAAGCTCGAGATCGGCGCGCCGCCGCGGAACCTCGGACGGCGTCGGCGGCGGTAGCGGTCGAAGATGTCATGGTCCGTGTAGACGGCGAGCCCGGCCTCCGGGACCGCGAATCCCATCTCGAGGCTTCCGACCTCGAGCGCCACGTCGGTCACCGCGTCTCCCAGGAGCTCGCCGAGCCGCGCCACCTGCCCTCGATTGTCGCACATGATCCACACGCGGTTGTCGCGCGCGAGCGCAGCGAGATGCGCGCGGAGGCTCTCGAGGTTCGAGCCGAACGACTCCTGCCGTTTCGATGTGATGTCGATGCGTTTCAGCGACTCGAGCGCGCGACTCCGGACGAGCCCCATCGCGATGAGCGGACGCGTGCCGAGCCGCTCGACGAGCCGGTCCAGCGGGACGAGGAGCGACTCCGGCTCGCAGAACGGAACCTCCTCGTGGGACGCGCTGTAGATCTTCGCCGCCTCGAGCGAGATCTGCTCGGCCCGGTCCCACACCTCGTCCTCGCGGATGAGGATCGTGCCGGCGTCCTCCGGCAGGTAGTCGACGAGGGTCTCCGCGTCGGGGTGCACGGCCGGAAGGTACTGCTCCACGCCCTCGAAGTAGAACCCCATCTCGAGACCGTTGAGCAGGTGATCGCGGTCCTCTGAGTCGACGCGGTGCGCCCTGCTCAAGCGCTGCGCGACCTCGCCCGCCCCCTCGCCCGCGAGGACCACCTCGCGGCGCGGAAGGATGACTGCGTCATCGAGTTCGCGGGTCGAGCGCTGAGTGTACACGTCGAACTGCCTGATCGACTCGATCTCATCGCCTGAGAGCTCGAGCCGAAGGGGGTCGTCGTAGCCGAACGGCAGGATGTCGACGATGCCTCCCCGAACGCTGAACTCGCCGGAGTCCTCGACCATGCGCACGCGGCGAAATCCCAGGTCCGCGAGGCTCTGAGTGAAGCCCTCCAGCTCCAGACGTCCGCCACGGTGGAGTCTGACCGTCGCCTCGCGAAGAAGCCGGCGCGGCAGTGTGGTCTGCATGATGGCCTTCGGGGTCGTCACCACGACGAGCGACTCACCGGCCATCAGCCGATCGAGGGCGACCAGGCGGGAGGCCGTGATCGAAGACAGAGGAGAGCGGCGCTCGTACGGCAGCGTCTCCCACTCGCCGAAGAGCAGGATCTGATCGTCGGGCAGATACGTGGTGAGGTCGTCCTGGACGTGCTCCGCATCGGAGAGGTTCGGAGCGATGACGACCCACGTGTGGGGGAAGCGCCTGCGCAGCGTCGCTGTGAGCAGCGTCTTCGACGAGCCGATGAACCCGCCGATCCAGAGGCGGTCCTCGCCGCGCTCGACGCGCGCGCCGATACCCGAGAACGGTTCGGCGGACAGTGCGTGTTCGACGATTCTGCGTCCCGGCACGTTGCCACTCCCCGGAGGGACCCCTGCCACCGTCATCCGATCCGCGCGGACGGCGTGCAGCAGGATCGCCCCTCAGTTCAGAACCTCGGCCGCGCGGGCCGAGGGTTCGCGATCCAGCTCGGAACCTCGGCGGCGCCGGCGGGGGATTCGCGACCGCACTCAGAACCTCGGCCGCGCGATCCACATCTCGAATGCGATGAGGGCGAGCGCCGCGTACACGAACACCCGCCAGAGCTCTCGACCGTGTCTCGCGACGAGAATGGCGTCCGCCAGCTCGTCTCCCTCGGACAGACGCGTCCAGGCGCGGCCACCGAGCGCGGCGTCGAGCTCCTCCCGCCCCGCCGGCGCGAGATCGCTCTCGACCGCCGGCACGTTCACGACCGCCAGCGAGACCTCGCCCCCCTCGTCGCCGAACCGGTAGACGCCCGGGTGCTCGACCGCCCGCAGCGCGGCGGCGCCAGCCCCGGGGATCCGCTCGGCCCGAACCGTCTCGCCCGTCGGCAGCGTCACCTGCGGCGCGTCGGAGCGCGCGGGATCGTAGGGAACGATGAGATCCTCACCGACCTCCGCTTCGCTCCCCGATCTCGAGTCACCCGAGAGCCACGCGGCCACGCGGTGCATGACCGGCACGAAGAGCCCGGACCGCGGCAGGTCGCTCCACACGCCGGCCAGCCCCGTATAGACGATGGCCGCACGGCCCCCGCGTTCGGGCGTCGTGAGAGCGAGCAACGGCCCGACGCCGGGCAATTCAAGAACGACGTCCGACGCGCCCGTCTCGGCCCTGAACGCCCGCGTCGCCGTCGCGTCGTCGATGAGACGCTCCCCGAAGACGAGGCCCGACAGAAGCGCGTGGCCCACGCCGGCCGGCGCGATGCGGAACCCGCTCCTGCGCTCGACCGGCTCCACGATCATCCCCGCCCCGAGCTCCTCGACGAGAAGCTCGTTCCAGTACCGGACGTCCGTCATCTCACCGAGAACGACGGCGACGCCGCCTCTCCGGTCGAGATGCGTGAGGAGCCACCGCTCCGCCTCGGGGTCCAGTCGGCCGACGTCGGCGATCACGACGACGCCGAAGCGCCCGTGCTCCTGGTGGCGAAGCGCCGTCGACGGGATCTCCACGCACGAGAACGGGTCCCGCGTCCCGGCGGGGTCCAGCGCGCGACGGATGTAGTACGCGTCGTCGTCCTCGGGCGCGTTCGGCCGGTTCACGATGAGCACCTCCTCGCTCCTCGAAGGAGGAACGACGAAGTGACGCACGTTGTCGACCGCAAGCGCGTCGGCCGGGAGCTCGATCCGGCCGGCGTGCCACGAGGTCTCGTCGAGCCTCGTGGAGAAGCTCACGTCGCTGCTCGTGCCCGGTTCGAGCGAGGTTCCCGACTGCCCGACCGACACTTCATCGATGACCAGCCGGACGGGGATGTCGACCGGCGTCGTCCCGTCGTTGCTCACCGTCGCCCAGACGTCGACCTCTCCGGACGGCGCGCCGTAGCGGCGCTCGACGCGGACAGACGCGACCGAACGGTTGCCGACGACTCCCTCGACCGGGAGAAGGAAGATCCTGGGTTCGCCTGTCGCCGGCGCTTCGGTCGGTTCACCCGCTGTCCATCCGGCACCCTGCATGTCGCCGACGACGTAGAGCTCTCGGTTGAGGTTCCGTGACCCGGCGAGAAGGTCGAGCGACCGCGCGACCGCCGCCCGGTAGTCGGTGGCGGCGCGCGTCGGGGATGCCTCGTTGATCGCCTGCCGCAGCACATCGACGCTGTAGGTCCCTCCGGGGACCAGGTCGCGCGGGGGCGCATCGGCCGTGACCAGGAAGGCCTCATCGCCGTCGCCCAGAAGGTCCGCGATCTCGAGCGCACGCGCCCGCACTCGCTCGAAGAGCTCCCCGGCTTCGCTCCGGCGGGCCGTGCTCGCGCTCGTGTCGAGCACGATGGCGACGGACGTCCTGGCGCGGGAGGACGCGCCCCCGAAGCCCGAAAGCGTCGGTCGCGCCAGCGCCAGCGCGGCGCAGAGGATGATGAGGCTCCGCACGATGAGAAGGAGAATCTGCCGGATGCGGACGCGGCGGACCTTGCGGCGCTCGAGCTCCTTGAGGAACATCAGCGAGCTGAAGTCGACGGTCTTCACCTGGCGCCGGCTCAGCATGTGGATGACGAGCGGCAGGAGCGCCGCGAGCGCGGCGAAGAGGAACGCCGGGTTCAGAAAGGTCAGGTTCATCGGTCTCGTCTACCCCAGCCTCTTGCGTTTCTCGAGATACGAGTAGAGCGCGGCGCTGTCTACCCCAGCCTCTTCCGCTTCTCCAGGTACGAGAACAGCGCGGGCGCTCTATCCCATTCGCTTGCGCTTCTCGAGATACGAGTAGAGCGCCTTGTCATACGGCGTTGAGGTCTGCACCGGCACGTAGTCGACGCGGCTCTCCGCGCACTCGCGCCTGAGCCGCGCCATCCACGCCTCGACGGCGCCCACGTAGTCGCCGCGGATGGACAGCGGCTCGGTCGTCATGAGCTCGCCCGTCTCCATGTCCCGGAAGGTCGCGTCGCCGTCGAACCGGAACGCGGCTTCGCGGGGATCGAGCACGTGGAAGACGATGACCTCGTGCTTGAGATGACGGAAGTGCTTGAGACCCGTCACCACGGTGGCCGGGTCCTCCAGGAGGTCCGAGATCAGGATCACGAGACCGCGCCGGCGCATCCGCCGGGCGAGGTCATGCAGGACCCCGCCGATGCCCGTCTCAGCCGCGGGCTCCGCCTTGTCCAGCTCCGAGAGCAGCAGGTGGAGCTGCCGCGGACTCGAGCGCGGCGGGACGAACTCGCGTACGGCCTCGTCGAACACGAGGAGCCCGGCCGAGTCCTGTTGCTTGAGCATCAGGTAGATGAGCGCCGCGGCGAGATGCCGCGCGTACTCGATCTTCGTGACGCCCTCGGTCCCGTATCCCATCGACGCGCTCGCGTCGAGCAGCACGTACCCGCGGAGGTTGGTCTCCTCCTCGTACTCCTTGATGTAGAACCGGTCGGTCTTCCCGTAGACCTTCCAGTCGATGTGCTTGAGCGGGTCGCCCGGCATGTACTGCCGGTGCTCGGCGAACTCGACGCTGAAGCCCTTGTACGGGCTCTTGTGCATGCCCGTGACGAACCCCTCGACGACGAGCCGCGCACGGAGCTCCATCGTCGCGAGCTTCGATACGACCGCGGGGTCCAGGAATCGTCTGTAGGACTCTTCGCTCATCGGTTCTCCGTCATGCGGGGCGACATGCGTCCCGGAGAGCGGGGTTCCCTCCGGTGCTCAGACAGGCGGCGCTTCGCGCCGAACTCGCCCGGAGAAAACCCCGCCCCCGGGCCGCGCGACTCAGCCACGCTGTTCGACGAGCCGGTCGACGATGTCCTGCGACGAGACGCCGTCGGCCTCGGCGTTGAAGTTCGTGACGATGCGGTGCCTGAGGACCGGGCCGGCGACGGCGCGGACGTCCTCGGTCTCCGGCGCGTACTTCCCTCGCAGGATGGCCCGCGTCTTCGCGCCGAGCACGAGATACTGCGACGCCCTGGGACCGGCGCCCCAGCTCACCCAGTCGCGCACGAACTCGGGCGACTCATCGGTCGGACGCGTGCTCCGCGCGAGTTTGACGGCGTGGTCGAGGACGTGGTCCGGGACCGGCACGCGTCGGATGAGCCTCTGAAGCTCGATGATGTCGGCGCCGGAGAGAACCTTCTCGAGCTCGGGAACGTAAGCGCTCGTCGTCGACTCGACGATCTCCTTCTCCTCGGCCTCGGTGGGGTAGCCGACCTGGATGGAGAACATGAACCGGTCGAGCTGCGCCTCAGGCAGCGGGTAGGTGCCCTCGAGCTCGATCGGGTTCTGCGTGGCGAGAACGAAGAACGGAAGCTCGAGCGGGTACGTGTTGCCGCCCGCTGTGACCTGCTTCTCCTGCATGGCCTGAAGGAGCGCCGCCTGCGTCTTCGGAGGCGTCCGGTTGATCTCGTCGGCGAGCACGACGTTGGCGAAGACGGGTCCGCGGATGAACTTGAAGCTGCGGGCGTGCGTCCCGGGATCCTCCTCGATGATGTCGGTCCCGGTGATGTCGGACGGCATGAGGTCCGGCGTGAACTGGATGCGCTTGAAGCTGAGGTCGAGCACGCCCGCGAGCGTGCTGACCATGAGCGTCTTCGCGAGCCCCGGGACGCCGATCAGGAGACAGTGTCCGTTCGCGAGGATCGATATGAGCAGCTCCTCGATGACCGCGTCCTGCCCGACGATGACCTTCCGGATCTCCCCGAGGATCCTGTCGCGCGCTCCGGCGAGCGCCTCGACGGCGGCGAGGTCGCCGCCCGCTCTCGTCTCGTCCGTCATGTGACTCCTCTCGGTAGTGTATGAACGCACATAACCGCCGCGCCGGCCCGTTCGTGGGCCCGCGCCGCGGTTCCTGGTCGATCTCTGGCAGCGCCGTCGACGCGTCCGCGATGCACACGGGTTCGACGACGGCGGCGTGGAATCAGTTTAGCAGCGGTCCGGGGGTGGCGCAAGCGCCGCGGCAGACGGGACGCGCGACGCGGACAGGACGGCCCCGTCCGGTCCGGGGGTGTTACTCCCGCGCCATCGCCGTCAGGATGACGTCCATCGCCTGGAGGAAGTCCGAACGGGCCCGCTTGTCGAACGGGGCCGGTCCCCCCGTCTGGATGCCCATCTCCCGGAGCTCGGCTGCGAGCTCGCGTCTCGCCATCGCCTCGGCGATGCCCTCGCTCGTGAACTCGCGGCCGCGGTGGCCGAGCACGCGGGCGCCCTTCTTGAGGCAACGGTCGGCGAGCGGGATGTCGGCCGTCACGACGAGGTCACCGGACGCCACGCGCTCGACGATCCAGTCGTCGGCCGCGTCGAAGTCGCCCCGGACGACCTCGAGCTCGACGAGGGAGCTCTCGGGCACCCGCATCCAGGCATCGGCCACGTAGACGACGGGCACCGCGTAGCGCTTGGCCACGCGGTGCACCTCGTCCTTCACGGGACAGCCATCGGCGTCGACGTAAATGCGGGGCATCGAGCTCCTAGCGATAGAGGGACTTGATCGCACCCCAGTTCTTCGTCTCGACGGGGTTGTTCGGGCCGCACCAGCCGCAATACTCGCCGGTCTCCGCCGGATCCATCAGGACGCCGCCGTTCGTCTCGAGACAGTAGTAGAAGACCTCGCCGGCGCTGTTCGTGACCCAGCGCGGGTAGTCCGGATGGTCCTCCAGCCGGATCTCGCCCGGGGCCCCGATGTAGAAGAGCTCGCCCTGCGCCACGATGACCGGGGCGTCGTAGATGGGCTCCGTCGAGGAGAGCGAGATCCCGCTCGCCCAGTCGCCGATCGCGAGCCCGCCGGGAAGCAGGCTCGACCAGCTCACCGGCCCGCTGACTCCTGCGTCCACCTCGACCGCGAACGAGATCGTCACGAGGTTGTGCTCGGGGCTCTGCGGACAGACGACCGCGATGTAGACCGTTCCCGTCGTGTAGGCCGCCGGATCGACCCGGGGCTCGTA
>CAZAQL010000019.1:0-30053 GCA_964487295.1 uncultured bacterium
GGTCGGGGCGAGAGGATTTGAACCTCCGACTTCCTGCTCCCAAAGCAGGCGCGCTAACCGGACTGCGCCACGCCCCGTTGGGCTGCGGTAGCACTCTATGATATGCAGCGCCACCGGCCCTGTCAAGCGCACGCGCCATCACGTCCGGTCGCCTCGACCATCCGAGTCCGCGACACGAGAGCGCCGCGGTCACGACGATCGCTCCGCCGAGCCCCGCCGCCACAACGACAGCGTCACTCTCGCGGGACCGAGTAGGCGTGGCCGCGGCCCAATGGGAGGTCCGCGGCCACAAAACGACTTGACTTCGCAAGGAAGCCAAGTCGGCCAGATCTGTCGCTTATGTCACCGTGATCCTGCTGACGGAGAGAGTGTATCACGCCGCTTCGAAGTCAGGCAAGAAGAACCGACACGCGGTCCGATGAATCTTATAACTTGTTATCTGGCGGCTGTTTACGCCGTCTGTGCATTCGGACGCTCTGACGGCTTCCGCGTCTCTTCGAGCAAGCTCGATAACCCCGATGACCCCCCGTTCACACCTCCACACAGGTCGTCGATAGAGCGGTTCACACTCCTTCGAATGACTCGACCACACGGTGGTTCACACGCCTCCGAGGAGTTCGGCCACAAGTTCCCTCGAGGCCCGGACCGCGCGCCCGCGATGGCTGATGGCGTTCTTCTCGCTCGCGCTCATCTCAGCGTACGTCCGCTCATGTCCGTCCGGCAGGAAGAGCGGATCGTACCCGAATCCTCCCGCGCCCCGTGGCTCGCGTGTGATCACGCCGGTCGTCGCACCCTCCACCGTTCCGACGACGCGGTGTGGCGTCGCGAGTGTGATAACGCAGCGGAAGGTCGCGCGCCGGTCGTCGTCGCCGGCGGCGGCGAGTTCGCGGAGGAGCTTCGCGTTGTTCGCAACCGGGTCGCACGCGGGACCGGCATACCGAGCGGAGTAAACGCCCGGTTCGCCTCCGAGCGCGGCGACCTCGAGCCCCGTGTCGTCGGCCAATGCGGGGAGACCGCACGCCCGAGCGACCTCGACCGCCTTCTTCATCGCGTTCGCCTCGAGCGTCTCGCCGTCCTCGACGACATCCGGAACCTCCGGCAGGTCGAGGAACGAGAGAAGCTCCACCGCGAGACCGTCGAGGATGCCTCGGATCTCACGCACCTTGTGCTCATTCCGTGTCGCCAGGACGATCTGCACTGACTGCCTCCCGGGGTCGGGTCGGGTCGGTTCGCGTCGGGTCGGGTCGGTTCGCGTCGGCTCGGTTCGGGCCGGGGCGGGGCGGCTCGGGTCGCGACGCGTCGGGTCGGATCGGGACGCGACGCATCGAGTCCGCTCTAGGCGGAAAGGCGCGTCAACTCATCGATGGTCACCACATCGACGTCCGGCAGCGCGCCGCCGAGGAACCGCTCCGCCTGCTCGCGGAAGCGATGCGGGACGTCGCTGACGAAGAAGCGGTGACGCGGTCTCTTCTCGCTGACGTTGACGAGATCCAGCTCCGTCAGCATCTGCGAGACGTCCCGGGCCGTCTCCTCCGCCGAGTCGATGAGCCTCACCGTCGGACCGAACACCTTGCCGATGGTCTCCTTCAGGATCGGGTAGTGCGTGCACCCCAGAACCACGACGTCAACGCCGGCGTCCCGCAGCGGTGTGAGATACTCGTGCGCGATGACGAGCGTGACCTCGCGGTCGGTCCACCCCTCCTCCGCCAGCGGCACGAAGAGCGGACAGCTCCTCTCCATCACGTCGATCTCCGGATCGATGCGATGGATGGCCCGCTCGTACGCATGGCTCGCGATCGTCCCCTCGGTCCCGATGACGCCCACACGTCCCGTGAGCGTCGCCGACACGGCGGCCAGAGCCCCGGGTGCGATGACGCCGATGACGGGGACGTCGAAGCTCGTCGTGAGCTCGTCTGTCGCGACGGACGAGGCCGTGTTGCAGGCGACGACGACCATCTTCACATCGTGCGAGAGCAGGAAGCGCGTGTCCTGCAGTGCGAACTGCGTGACCGTCTCGTTCGACTTCGGACCGTATGGGAGTCGGGCCGTGTCACCAAAGTACACGATGCTCTCATTCGGCAGCTGCCGCATGATCTCCGCGACGACGGTCAGGCCACCGATGCCTGAGTCGAAGACGCCGATGGGGCTCGCCGGTGTGCTCATGATGTCTCCCTTATCGCCGTGGTGTCACTCGCCGTACTGCGACACCTCGAACGGTATGCTCGCGTCGTAGTGCTGTGCGATGCTCTCGATCTCGCGTCCCTCGACCAGGAACTGCACCCGTTCGACCTCGGGGAAGTTCCGGTGCAGCGTTGAGACGACGGAGCGGATCGTGAAGAGCTCGCCGGCGCTGCCGCCCGGATGCTCCGAGATCAGCTCCCGAGAGAAGTCGACGTAGACGCCGCCCGCGTCGTCGAATACGACCGAGCGGATGACCGTGCCCTCGGGGAGCGTCGCGACACCGTTCTGCTCAGGCCCCCGGACGAGCTCCGTCAGAATGCGCCGCGCTTTGCCCGAACGATCCTCGGGCACGACGATGTCACGCCGTTCGAGGACGATGCGGCTCGCACCGCGATCGGCGAACGCAAGCTCGACGGACTGCACGCCTTCCTCGATCTCCTCGATCCTTACCTCTTCCTCGGCGAACTCCGACACGAGGGACTCGTCGCGCAGCGCGTAGAGAATCGCCGCCGCGATGACGGCCAGCACGATGACGAGCAGCACGAGCTTGGTCCGGTTCATTCTCCCGCCTCCTCACGCTCAAGCACGAACGCCGCGATCCCGCGCGCGATCGCCCGCGCGAGCGATTGCTGGTACGAGGGGTCGCCCAGCAGGTCCTCCTCAGCGTGGTTCGTGATGTACCCGAGTTCCACCATCGCCGCCGGCATCGAGCACCCCTTGAGCGTGTTGACCTCGCCGCCGACCACGCCCCGGTCCGGCGAGCCGGCCGTCGCGGCGAGCGCGCCATGGATGCGACGCGCCAGCGCACGACTCGCGCCGGTCTGCTCCCGATGAGCCTGGTCCCAGATGTGTCCGGCCGTCGCCGGAGCCGCCGCCGGCGTCTCTCGAACAAGACCGTTCGTCGACGGGGACGGCCGTTTCGTGGAGCCGGCCTGGTAGTGCACCTGGAAGCCGGCCGCCGCGGCGCTGTGCCACGCCCCGCACTGCAGGCTCACGAACACGTCGGCGCCCGCAACGTTGGCGATCTCGCTCCGCCGGGCCACCGGGACGAACGAGTCCGCGCTCCGCGTCATGAACACGTAGAATCCGTTCCGCTGGAGCTCGCGCGAGAGCTCCCGCGCCACTCCCAGGGTGACGTCCTTCTCAAGCAGGCCGGTGGGACCAATGGACCCGGCGTCGGTGCCGCCGTGTCCCGGATCGATCATGACCGTCCGCAGACCGTCGTCCTCGCGGTCGCGCGCGTCCCCCGGCATGCTAGGAGGTCTCAGGGCCGGGACCGGGATCGGCGAGTCGACGGCCCGCTCCGCGACGGGCGCCCTCACGACGAGCTCGACACGGTGGGGCGAGTCCCGCAGGTCGATCGTGTAGCTTGCCGCCGAGGAGACCGTGCTCACGGAGACGGAGACGCCGCGCACGCCCTCCACGAGCTCGACCCGCTCGACGGTTCCCAGCCCGGTCTCCACCGAGAGCGAATCGGGCATGGATGCGTCGTGCAGAAGCAGGTCGACGTGGCCGCGCGCCGCGCTGGCCGCGTCGAAGGTCGCGGGTCCGGTCAGTTCGAGCACGACCGCCGTTCCGCGAGATCTGTCCTCGAGCGAGACCGACGTGACGTCGGGGCCCACGGGTACAGCGGTTGCCTCCCGATCCCCGGGAGCCCAGTCCACGGATGAGAAGAGCAGGTCCGCGAACGGGCCGGTCAGAAAGTCCTGAGGAACCCACACCTCGCCGCCGCGCATGACGACCGGACGCCTGAGATTGACGATGTCGCGGTCGATCGCGGCGAACGGGCTTCCGATGGCCACGGAGACGCGCCTCGAGCCGACGAGCAACACCATCTTCCGCGTCGTCGGATTCCAGTGACGGGAGCCGCCGGCGACCTCGGCGAGGCCGGCGAGGTCGAAGTAGGTCACCCCGTCGATGGTGCGGGTCTCGACGCGCGCCGAGCTGCCCCGGCGCTCCACCGAGACCTCAACGGGCTCCGCAGCCCGCGCGGCGCCGGCGAGAGATGCCACGATGACGATGAGGAACACGGTCCGGATCCGGAAGCGACGCATCACTCGTCTCCCCGCCGCCCGCGCTTGAGCGCGCGGTCCATGTCGCGCTTCGCGTCGCGTTCGGCGATGGTCCGCCGCTTGTCGAAGCGGCGCTTGCCCCGGCAGACGCCCAGTTCGACCTTCACGCGCCCCCGTCGCAGGTAGACCGACAGAGGAACCAGCGTCATGCCCTTCTCCGCGATCTGGCGCTCGAGGCGGCGAATCTGCGCCTTGTGGACGAGGAGCCTCCGCTTGCGCGTCGGGTCGACGTTGAAACGATTGCCGAACTCGTACGGGCTGATGTGCACGTTGTGGAGGTAGAGCTCGCCGCGCTCCACCCTGGCGAAGCCGTCGACGAGCTGCACCTTCCCCTCGCGGACCGATTTGACCTCGGTCCCCTTGAGCTCGATGCCCGCCTCGATCGCGTCCACTACCTGATAGTCGTGGCGCGCCTTCTTGTTCTTCGCAACGACCTTGGTTCCGTCGGCCACGGCGTCCTCTCGTCACTCATCCCGGGGCGAGATGTCGGCTCTCGGGGTGAATCATCTGCATCAAGGTGAACGTCCCGTCTTAAGCGCCCTGCGTCCGCTCCCAGGGTGAACCACCCACTCCCCCGGGGAAAGCGAACCTCAGCCGGCCGCCTCGCGGCGTCCGGAGACGATTCAGGCGTATCGTGAGGATGCTATCAGAGCGGGCACGCGGCGCAAAGCGGAGAGGCGGGGGAAGTTCCCCCGCCTCGTGCGCTTCACCGGCTCGCGCCGGTCCCCGCCTCGGGCGGGTATGTACTCGCGATGCTCGACCGCCGTACGCCGTTGGGCCGATCTCGCGCGAAAGCCGGGGTCGGCGACGTCGTGGGGAATCGTGGGACCGGCTGCTCGACAACGGGAGTGCGCTGAGATCTGCCGGGTCTCGGATACCCTGGTGCGACCGTCCGCCGACCGCGATGCATCTACTCTCAGAATAGCACAGGTTGCGCCGCGTGTCAATCATTGGCCGGACCGGCTCATGCCGGCTCGCATCGGCACAACTCGTGCTCCTGGCGCTTGACGGGTCCGTCCCGTGTCGTTAGACTTGAGGTTCGAACGACACGTGCCGAAGTGGTGGAATTGGTAGACGCGCTGCGTTCAGGGCGCAGTAGGGTTCGCCCTGTGGGGGTTCGAGTCCCCCCTTCGGCACCAGATCTTCACGGGGGCGGCGTGCCGGGCGGCAGGCCGCCTCCGCGTATCGGGACCCGAACTCGACCTCCGCGCCGCCCGGGAAACGGGCGCGGTCGTCGTCGAGGCGCCGGAGCCCTCCAGCAAGGAGCGTCAACGTGACCTCACGCGTCGCCGTGCTTCGCACGAAACCTGAGACCGTGCTCGAGGACTACCAGCGTCTCTGCGAGCTCGCCGGCATGAAGGATGCGCTCGATCCGTCCGCGACGACCATCCTCAAGGACAACATCAGCTGGCACCTGATGTACCCCAGCTCGAACACCACGCCGTGGCAGCTTGAGGGGACCATCCTCGCTCTCAAGGGCGCCGGGTTCGACGACCTGGTCGACGTGCACAACAAGACGGTCGTCACGATCTGCGATCTGGGGGACCGCTACAACAAGTTCGGGCCCGTGCTCGAGAAGCACGGCGTCCCAAAGAAGTACAACTTCAAGCCCGAGGACATGTCCTGGGTCCGTTACGAACCAAAGGCGAAGATGGCCGTGCTCGACAAGGTCTTCCCCGACGGCATCTACCTGCCCGACTACTTCTTCGAGAAGAACATCGTCCACCTGCCGACGGTGAAGACGCACAGCTACACGGTGACAACGGGCGCTCTCAAGAACGCATTCGGCGGGCTCCTGAACGTGAACAGACACATGACGCACACGTGGATCCACGACACGATCGTCGACCTCCTGGCCATTCAGAAGGAGATCCACACAGGCGTCTTCTGCACGATGGACGGAACGACGGCCGGGAGCGGACCGGGGCCGCGCACGCTCATCCCCCACCAGAAGGACGTCATCCTCGCATCGGCCGACCAGGTCGCCATCGACGCGGTCGCGGCGCAGATGATGGGGTTCGACCCGATGTCGATCGACTACATAGCGCACGCGACCGAACGCGGCCTCGGCCAGGGCGACCCGAAGAAGATCGAGATCGTCGGAATGCCCGAGGTCGCCGACGAGCGCTGGGGGTTCACGGTGGGCGTGAACCTCGGCACGGGGACGGGCATGCTGCTCTGGCGCTCGCCGCTCAAGATCTTCCAGAAGCTCCTGTTCCAGACCCCGATCGTCAAGATGTTCATCTGGGCGAGCGAGACCTACCACGACAGATTCTGGTACCCGAAGAACGGGACCCCGGTCGTCGAGCGGTGGAAGCGCGAGAGCCCGTGGGGGAAGCTCTTCGAGGAGTATCCGGAGAGCAGCGGCGAGACGGATCCATCGTGTCGCACTGGGCCATTCGAGTAGCCGCGCCGAGCCGTTCAAATAGCCGCTGGCCCGGCGACACATGAGACCTGATGCGGCATCAAAGGAACGCGGCGGGATGGGACCGGGGTCCTCTCCCGCCGCTTTTCGCTGCGTCAGCCACAGCGTTTCCCGCCTTGCGCAGGCTACACCCTACTTACCGCAGCTCTCGAACTCGTCGGCCGCCCGGATGGTAGACGCGACATCAAGGAAGAACGCGTCGATGCGCTCGTCCCCGCGCTGTGCCGCGTTGTACTCGCGGATGGCAGCGTCGAGCTTCTCCGCCGTCTCCTCGCGCAGCACGGCCTGAAGCGCGGTGTTGTACCCCGGCCACACGTCGCTTCCCTCACGCGGCTCGCCGCAGCTCAAGCGTCCCGTCACCTGAGCCCATTGCGTGAAGCTCTTGATGCCGCAGGTCTCGAGCATCTCGCGGACATCCCGGTTCATGCCGACGTAGTACGTCATGAAGACCAGCTTCATGCCTTCACCCCCTGTCTCTCGCGGCGGCCCTCGAAGATGCCGTAGAGGACTGGCACGAAAACCAGCGTGACAGCCGTCGACACGAACAGGCCGCCGATCATGGCGATGCCGAGCGGGTTCCACGACTCGGCGCCCTCGCCGCGCGAGAGCGCGAGCGGAAGCATGCCGAACATCGTCGTCGACGCCGTCATCAGCACGGGACGGAGCCTCCGCTCACCCGCCGTCATGAGCGCCTCGTGCACGCTCTGACCCCGCTTGCGCATGATGTTCGTGTAATCGACGAACACGATCGCGTTGTTCACGACGATGCCCATGAGCATGATCATACCCATGAACGAGACCATGTTGAGCGTCGTCCCGGTGAGCAGGAATGCCCAGATGACCCCGACGAACGCGAACGGGATCGAGAACATGATGATGAACGGACCCCGGAACGACTCGAACTGCGCTGCCATCACGATATAGACGAGCGCGATGGCGAGCACGAGCAGCAGGGTGAGGTCCTGGAACGACTCGGCCTGTTCCTCGATGTCGCCTCCGAATGCGACGTCGATGGTCGGAGGCAGATCAAGCTCAGCGATCGCCGCCTCGATCTTGGGCTTCACGACATTCAGACTCGTCCCATGAAGATCCGACAAGACCGTGACGATCCGCTGCTGATTGAGGCGATTGATGACCGTGGGCCCGGTGCCCGGAACAAGGTCGGCCACGGCTGAGAGCGTCACGGTCTGACCAGTGAGCGTCGTGATCGGAAGCGCGAGGATGTCCTCGGCGCTGTCGCGGCCCTCCTCGGTCGCCCGGAGGTGGATTTCCCACTCCTCCCCCTCGCCGCTGAAACGCGTCGCCTCAAGACCGTATACCTGCGAACGAAGCGCGGACGCGACGATGGCCGTGTTCAGACCGACCGACGCGGCCTTCTCGCGATCGACGATCACATGGAGCTCCTCAAGCGGCTCGCCGCGGTCGAGCCGGACGTCACGGGTACCCTCGATGGTCCGGATGGCGTCGCGAACGTCCTCGGCGGCCTGGTTGAGCTCGGCCAGGTCGTCACCGTAGACCTCGACCTCGATGGCCGCGGCTCCTCCGAACGCGCCGCTCATCGGATCCTCGCCGGTCACTTCGAGACTCAGAACACCGGGTATCGTGTTGAGGTACTGCCGAAACTCCTCGGCCATCTCGAAGCTGGAGCGCTCCCGCTCACCCTTCTTGACGAGCTTGACGCCCACCTCCGCGACGTTCGGACCTTCCTTCTCGCCCATGAGCGCCGCGAAGCCGCTCTCGGTCTGGCCGGCGCGGAAGAAGTAGTGTTCACGCTCCGGCATATTCGCCTCGACCCACTCCGAGACCCCGCTCATGACCTCGACCGTCCGCTCGAGCCTTGTGCCGGGCGCCAGCTCGATGATCGCGCTGACGTAGCCGCCGTCCTCCTGCGGATAGAACTCGGTCCCGAGAGAACCCGTGAGCAGCATGGTTCCAGCGAAAATGAGAACGGACACAAGGACGACGCGTCCCTTCCGCGCGAGCGCAGCCTTGAGCCTGCCCGAGTACCACGCCTCGACTCGTCTGAAGACACGCTCCCCGGCCTCGAAGAACCCCTTGCTCCGGCTCCGTCCTGCGTCGAACGAACGCCGCATGAACGTCGAGGTGAGCGCCGGGGTCAGCGTCAGCGCGACAAGAAGAGACGCCGCGATCGTCACGACGATGATGAGCGCAAGCTGGTTGAACATGATGCCGACGATGCCGGACACGAAGATCATCGGGATGAACACGGCGATCGTCGTCAGCGCCGACGCCATGAGCGCCTGAGCGACCTCGGACGGCGCAAAGATGGACGCCTCACTGACGCGCTCACCGGCCTCGATGTGCCGCGTGATGTTCTCGAGCACGACGACCGCGGCGTCCACGACCATCCCGATGGCGATGGCCAGACTCATCAGACTGATGCTGTTGAAGGAGTATCCCATCGCGTTCATGAAGATGATCACGACGAGGAAAGACACCGGGATCGTCACACCGACGACGAGGGTGCTTCTGAAGCGCCGCAGGAAGATGAGCACGACCAGGAGAACGGCCAGAAACCCGTAGCCGACGGCTGTGGTAAGCGTGCGCAGAGAGTTCGTGATCGACTCCGACGAGTCCATCGGCAGCTCGATCTCGATGTCCTCCGGAAGGGTGGGCTTGATTCTCTCGATCTCAGCCTTGATGGCGCTGGCCACCTCAACGCTGTTGGCGCCCGACTGCTTCTGCATGTATACGACGACGCCCGGCCGGTTGTTCGACCGAGCCTGCATGGTCTGGTCGGCGAAGCCGTCCACGACGTCACCCACATCGCCGAGATAGACGAGCGACCCCATCTGGTGCCCGACCACGATCCGCTCGAGTTCGTTGAGCTCGTCGAGCTCGGCCGGTACTCGGATGGCGATCTCGGAGTTCCCCTGGTCGATCGTGCCGACCGGGAAGTCGAGATTCTCGGCCTCGAGCACGGACGCGATCTGCTCGAGCGAAATCCCGTACGCCTGCAGACGCTGCGGGTCGATGCGGACCTCGATCTGTCGCTTCGGGCCGCCCATCGCGCTCACCATCGCCACGCCGGGAACCCGGCGCAGCTTGTCACCGATCTCGTTCTCGACGAGGTAGTTCAGACTCTCGTAGCTCTCGTCGGCGCTGATGGCCAGCACCACAACCGGGGCCATGTCCGCGCTCAGCTTCAGGAGACGAGGTGTCTCGGCACCCGACGGAAGGTCATCCCTCGCCATCTCGATGGCGGAGCGAATGTCGTTCGAGACCTCGTCGAGGTTCGTCCCCCATTCGAACTCGGCCATCACGACCGACATGTTGCTCTGCGACACCGACGAGATCTTGTCGATGCCGCTGACGGTCGCGACCGCGTCCTCCAGAGGTTTCGTCACATCGTTCTCGATGTCCTCGGAACCCGCCCCGGGATAGAGCGTGATGACCGCGAGGTTGGGAAACTCCATGTCCGGGTAGAGGTCGATCGGAGTCCTGGTGATCGCGAGCAGACCGAATAGGGCGATCGCCAGATACACCATGAAGATGGTGACCGGACGGCGTACTGCCAGTTCGGGAAGGTTCATCGGTCACCCTCCTCCTGCGCGATCGACACCCGTGCGCCGTCCCCAAGGCGATACCGCCCGGTCGTGATGACCGTCTGCCCGGCCTCGAGTCCGGCGATCACCTCGTGGTACCCGTTGATCGTGTGGCCGAGCTCGACGTCGGCGCGCCTCGCGACGCCGTCGTCATAGAGCATGGCGAAGTACCTCCCCGTTCCCTCCTGCTGGAGGACGCCGTCGTGCGTCACCAGAAGCACGTCACGAGGGGTGAGCTCGAGCGTGAGCCCTGCGAACATCCCGGGCCGGAGGAGTTCGCCGCCGTTCGGGATCGTGACCTCCGCCTTCGCGGTGCGCGTTCTCGAGTTGACGACCGGTTCGATGAGCGTGACCGTTCCCTCGAAGACGCGTCCCGGATAGGCCGCCACCTCCACCTTTGCCTTGAGTCCCTTGCGAAGCTCCGGGAGATCGCGCTCCGACACGGCGATCTCGATCTTGACCTCGTCCATCCGGACGATCTCGACGATGGCCGGCGTCGAGGCGCTCCCCGGCATGAGCACGAAGACCTCACCCTCCTCCAGGTAGGTCGCCGAGACGATGCCGTCGAACGGCGCACGGATCATCGTGCTCTCGCGCACGAGATCGTAGGAGGCCTTGGCGGCCACATACGCCGCATCGACCTGATCGAACGCCTGCTGGGTGATGGCGGACGCCTCGAGGAGCCTCCCCATGCGCTCCCAGTCCTTCTGTATGGCCACGAACTGCGCCTCGACCTGCACCAGCTGCTCGCCGGTCATCTCGACCATGAGCTCGCCCTCGCTCACACGGTCGCCCGGCTCCACGAGGATCGACTTCACCTGGGCACTCATCATGGCGCCCACCGAAGCCTCCCGAGCCGGCAGGATCGTGCCTGAGAACTCGAGCGTCGGCGTGACGTTCGTCATCTCAACGACGGCGACTTCGACCGGTCGCACTCGCACCTCCGCCTGCTCCTCACCACCACCCGACCTGCCGCATCCGGTGAGCATCAGCGACACCACCAGAACGAGAAGGGTGACACGCTTCAGTGTTGTTCCGCCGTTCTTCATCGTGACTCCTCTCATTCGCTGACGGCGCCGGTGGCCAGACCGAGGCCCGCCTCAGCGAGACGCAGACGCGCCATCGCGGCGACGCGGTTCATCTCCGCCGTTCTCAGAGCGGTGTTGGCGTCGAGGACCTCGCTGTTCGACGCCACGCCGCTTCGGAAGCTCTCCTCGGTGATTCGATAGCTCTCGCGAGCCTGAAGAACGCCGCGCTCCGCGATCTCGACCGCGGACGTGGCCTCCCGGTACTCGTTCCACGCCGACTCGACCTCGAGCCGGACGGCGTCCTCCATCATCGTGAGACCGCGCTCCGCGCGCAGCCGTGTGGCCCTCGCCTCCCGGACGCGGTTCCAACGACCGCCCCAGTCGAAGACGTTCATCTGTGCCGCGACCGTGACGCTCCAGTGATCGTAGAACTCCGGCTCGTACTCGCGGTTGGGGCGGTCCCAGTTGTAGTTCCCCACCGCGACGATCTGCGGGAAGAACTCGGAGCGCGCCATGCCGACGGCGTTGTCGGCCGCGCCCACGCTCTCCTTCATCGAACGGAGGTCGGGCCGCGCACTGAGAGCGGTCTCGATCAGGGACGCGAGGTCGCCCGACGCGACCACCGGCTCGGGCGCATCGGGGCGCACGAGCGCGTCGGCCAGCTCGACGCTGGTCCCGGGCGGAAGTCCGAGCTGGAAGGCCAGCGAGGCCTCGGCGAGGCTCACGGCGTGGGTTGCCGCGTTGCGGTCGAGCTCGACGGCCGACATCTGGACGCGTGCCTGCATGATGTCGCGCTCGAGCACCATGCCTTCCGCGTACATCGCCTCGAGATCGCTCAGATGGCGCTGCATCTGTTCCACAGCGCTGTCCATCACATCGAGGGCCGCGCGGGCGCGCGCGAGCATCACGTAGGCGCGCGTGGCCGCGTAGCGGGTCTCGTGCTCGGTCCGGGTCGTGTTGAGCTCCGCTGCGTTGAGCGCGTGGCTCGCAGCTCCCTGTGCACTCAGAAGCGCGCCGCCGGTGAAGACCGGCTGCGTCACCGTCACGCCGACGGAGTAGATCTCGTCATCTCCGAGGTAGATCTTGTCCTCCCCGGAACTCCCGGAGAGACCCTCGAGCGTCGAGGGGTCGAGATAGCCCTGCTCGACGAGGTACTCGAACGGGACCATGAGCGGCGCGAACATGTCGCCGAACTGGGAACCGTCCATGTACGGCGCCTCATCGAGCCGCGTGTAGGAGGCGCTCGCGCTCACCGCGGGAAGGAACGCGGAACGCGCCTGCCAGAGCCTCGCCCGCGCCGCCTCCTCCGCCGCCCGGGCCATCCCCAGCTCGTGCCCTCTCTCGATCGCGAGCTCGACCGCCTGATCGAGCGTGAGCTCAAGCGGCCCCGCCGTCTCGGTCATCGTCGCTGCCTCGGTCGCGATCGCGGATTCGGTCACGGTCGCGATCTCCGCCGGCGCCCCAGGGTCTCCGGCCGGGGCATCCTGTGCGCCCGCCGGAGCGAACGACGCGAGCAGCGCGAGACAGAGCGCGGCGGCCACGGCCGTCGGGCGCTCCCTCGTTACTCGCTCTCCGGTCTGTGTCTTCCTCATGATGTCTCCAGGCTCTGTGTCCGTCTCTTATGAACGTGCAGTGCCCACGCGCGTGATCAGGCGTGGTTCCTCAGCTTGAGCTCGAGCGGATGCGGCTCGAGGTACGTCTGGTTCTGCAGGTAGCTCGTCTCGTACTTCCTGACGTAGTGACTCACCATGGTCACCGGGACGATGAGCGGGATGTATCCGAGACGGTAGTTCTCGATGAGTCCCTGCGCCTCCTGCCGCTCGTCCGACGTCAAATCCCTCTTGAAGTACCCCATCGCGTGCTGGAGCACGTTGGCATTCTTGCCCTTCGTCGCCCTGGTCGCGAGCGCCGCGATGAAGAGCTCCGCGTATCGATCGTAGAGCTCGCGGGGCTTCATCTCCGCGGCGTGCGCAACGAGGCGCCCGGTCTCACGCTGAAGGTTCGGGCTGTGCGCCATGAGCTGGAGCTTGTGTCGGGACTGGAAATCGACGAGCGCGCGTCGTGATGCGCGCGCGCCGAGGAGCCCGCGGAGCCTCTGCATCGCGAAGACGCGCTCGATGAAGTTCTCTCTGAGGTCCGCGTCGTGAAGCCTCCCCTCCTCCTCGACCGGTACGAGCGGGAAGGCGTCCATGAACGCTCTTGCGAAGAGCCCGACGCCTACCTTGTGCGGCATCCCGCTCTCGTCATAGACGCGCACGCGCTCCATCCCGGAGCTCGGCGAGTTGCTCTTGAAGATGAAGCCGGAGAGCTCCTCTGCGGCGAGCTCCCGGATGCGTCCGCGAGCCCACTGCTTCATGCGCGAGGTCATGTCCTCATGAGTCCGCGTCGTCACGAGCCGCGGGGCCTCGGGGTCACCCTCGAGGTGCATCGACTCGCGCGGCACGGGAAGCCCGCACTCCACCTCGGGACAGACCGGCACCCACTCCACGAATTGACCGAACGTGTCGGTCAGGAAGCGGTCCCGCTTGTGACCACCGTCGAATCGCACCTTCTCACCGAGAAGGCACGTGCTGATACCGATCTTCGGTCGTGCGGACGCCGCGTCCTCCCGGCTTCCGCCGGCCGTTCGCACGGACTCGCCGGTCGCTCCACGCTTCTCAGTCATTCCGGGCTCTCCATTCGGGGCCGCATTCCGTCCATCAGCATCTCGACCATGCGATCCACGACCTGCTCACGGTCGGCGTCCCACATGTCCATCATCGCGCTCAGGAACACACCCTTGAACGCGTAGAGCATCGTCTTGGCCGTCAGCTCCGCGTCCTCAACGGAGAGTTCGCCGTCCCTGACTCCCTGCTCGATGATGTCGACCAGGAGGGCCGTCGCCTCGTTCGTCAGCATTCGGATGCGGCTGGCGCTGTGCGGGACGACCTCCGCGAAGCGTTCCTTCGTGACCCGGAGCACGTTGATCTTCTTCCGGATGAGCTCTGCGTGCGTCGTGACCATGGCCTGGAGTCGCTCACGGGTCGTGCCCGCCTGCTCGACCGCGAGCCGGTCGGCGGCGAGCATCTCACCGATCTCACGCTCGACCACGGAGTCGAAGATCTCGGCCTTGTCGCCGAAGTACTTGTACACGGTGGCTCTCGAGACGCCCGCGGCGCGGATGATGTCGCCCATCGTGGTCTTCCGGAACCCGTAGTTCGCGAAGACCTCCATGGCGGCCGTCAGGATCGCGTCCCGCTTCGCATCAAGCTCTGCCACGAGCCGCCTCCCTCTCGTCGCGGTCCGGCATCGGACCGCCCCGGTGGCTCACGAAGTGCCGGACATGCTGTGAACAACATAACACAGGCTGAACACTTCGTATGATGTTGTTCATACTATTCGAACGAGCGCTCATTGTCAAGGCGTTTCCGCACTCCCCCCTGTTGTCTGTCGTGCCGCGCTACGGTAGGCTTCCCGAGGGGGCTCGGGCCTGGCCGGCCATGACGCGGCCCCGCGCCAGGCTCTCGGGGGGCTCAGGCCTCGTGGGCCATCGCGCGGCCCCGCGCCAGGCTCTCGGGGGCTCAGGCCTCACACACTATCAGCAGGATATCTCATGCAGGTCTTTCTCGGCGCCGTTGTCGTGCTCGCGACGGCGCTCATCCTCGCCGCCCGCCTGCTGCATGCGAGCGGCCGCCGGATCATCCGGCCGGTGCGCATCTCGGCACGAGCCCGGCGCACACTCGCCGCGGTCGTCTTCGCGTCCGCTGCGGTGCTCGCCGTGCCGTCCGTCGTCCCCCAGCTCAGAAGCGGGTTCCTCGCGTTCTGCGGCGTCTGCCCGGTCACGGCCGCCGTCTCGAACACCGCCCCTCATCCGGGGGTCACCACCACCTTCCTGCTCGCATGCTGGTACTACGCCGCCACGGTGCTCCCCGTCTTCGTGCTCGCGAGCCTTGTGTCGGGGCTCCTGATGACCCGGTGGCGCCGGATGAGGCCTCGCGGGCCCGTCGCCGCCTTTCTCGTGGCCGCCGCGCTCCCCGTCTGCTCCTGCGGCGTCATCCCCGTCGCGCGCTCGATGCTCGACTCCGGCTCGCGAGGCGTCCGGTCCGCGCTGGTGTTCCTCGCCACAGCGCCGCTTCTGAGCCCCGTTATCGTGCTGCTTGCGCTCGAGGTCCTGGGGCCCGGGTACCTCCTCATCCGGATCGTTGCCGCGGCCGTGGTCGCGGCCGTCGCCGCTGTGGTCGTCGCTCCTCACGTGCGGCCGCCCGCCTCGGGCGTCCCGCCTGCACCCCTCCCGGACACGCCCGCCGGCGGCCGTTCGGGCACGACAGGGATCCGCAAATCCACCCCGGGGTGCCCTGTTCCGGATCAGCCCGCAGGTGGTCCGCGTGTCCTCGACGCGGCGGGAGCGACCGCGCTCTCGCTCGCGCCGTACGTCCTCTACGGGGTCGTCGTCGGCGCCGCGGTCGCCGCTCTCGTGCCGGCTGACGTGGTGCGGGGCATCGCACGGACCGGAGTCCTTTCTCTGGCCGCCTCGACGGTCGTGGGACTGCCGATGAACCTCTGCGCGGGCGAGGAGGTTCTCCTCATCGCTCCGCTCGTGGACATGGGGCTCCCGATGGGACACGCGCTCGCCTTCTCTCTCGCCGGTACCGGCATCTGCGCGGGCTCCGTGCCGCTCCTCGTCGCGGTCGTCGGGAGGCGCGCAACACTCCTGCTGGTTGCCGTCTACCTCACCGTCCCGTTCCTTCTGGGGCTTCTGCTCAACCTGTGGACACCTGGGGCGTGAGTGCGCCGTGGGGCCCTGAATGCCCCGAAAAGCCTCCGCCCGATGGCCCGGCGCCGCCGGAATGCCTCATAGACAAACCACGAGAAATGTGATAAGATGATATCCACGTGGAAGATACGCCCGGGCGCCGGAGAGCGGGCTGTCCGGGTGTGGTTCTCTCTACCCATGTCAGATGATGAAGACCGAGTCACATCGCGCCCACTCCATGAGGAGGAATCGATGCGCGGACAGCTCCCGCATGCCCTGACGGCGACCCTTGCGGCCGTGCTGGTCGCACTGCTCGTCGGACCCGCCGCGGCGGTGTCATTCAACGTCCTCGAGTCGGACCAGTCCCACACGGTCGTCGAGGTCGAGTTCCCGCCGGCCGAGCTCCAGAGCATTGAGCTCGATGGACGGCCGTACGAGCTTCTCTCGATCGACGGCACCAGCGTCCTCGGCGGCGTCGGCGATCCGGCGCTCGCGGTCGCGGCGACGATGATCGCCGTGCCGCCCGCCTCCGGTGTGGAACTCAGGGTGCTCGACGCGGAGTACACGACGGTCTCCTGCGGCGAGCTCATGCCGGTGCAGGCGGAGAACGCCGAGCCGGGAGCCGGGATCGCCCGTAACGACGGCGCCTACTCGCGAGACGGCCTCTTCCCGGAGGCCGTCGCCTCCGTCGGCGAGCCCGCCATCATGCGCGACTACCGGATCGTTCCACTCCGCGTCTACCCCGCGTCGTACGACCCGAAGGCGGGAGAACTCCGGGTGGCGCGCCGCGTGATCATCGAGCTCGACTACTCCTCCCCGGCCCGCACGAACGTCAAGACGGCGGTCCGCGCCGAGTCACCCGCCTTCAGGGAACTCTACCGCGCGCAGATCGCGAACTACGATTTCGTGAGCCCTGGGCGGTACGAGAGCGACTCCAGGGGCAAGTACCTCATCATCACGGCCGACACCTACTACGACAACATCGTCGGCTTCGCCGACTGGAAGCACCGCATGGGCTACGAGGTCGAGATCGCGAAGCTCTCGGTCATCGGCTCGAGCTACTCGCAGATCAAGAGCTACATTCAGACGGCCTACGACACATGGACGGTCCCGCCCGAGTACATCCTCTTCGTCGGAGACACGGACCACATCCCGACGCACGGGAGCTCGAGCGGCTCCGACGACGGCTACTGCCAGCTCGAGGGCTCGGACCCCCTGATCGACGTCTTCTGGGGCCGCTTCTCGGGCGACAGCGACGCCGATATCGATCTCATCGTCGACAAGACGATGCACTACGAGCGCACGCCGTTCATGGCGGACATCTGGTGGTTCCGGAGCGCATGCCTCATCGTGCGCGACGACTACGACTCCTCCGACGCGACCTACTACGAGGACACCTGGCACGCATACGACCTCATGGAGAACGAGGGGTTCACGGTCATCGACACCCTCTTCCGCAAGAACGGCGACGATTACAACGACATCCACACCTCGGTGAGCAACGGCCGCGTGTTCGTGAACTACCGCGGTCAGGGCGTCTCCAACTGGTGGTCGCCTTTCGACGCGAACCCGAACAGCACGAACCCCGGGTATCGGCTGCCGGTCGTGATGTCGGCAACCTGCGGGACCGGTTCGTACAGCTCGGACGGCTACCCGTGCGAGACGTGGATGCGCGCCGGCACGGTCGGCTCCCCGAAGGGCGCGGTGGCCTTCGTCTCGACGAGCCGCATCGTCTCCGGCGGAGCGCACCTCAGAAGCGTCGTGAACCAGAACTTCTACACGGGCATCTTCAACCTGAAGATGCACAACGTCGGCGAAGCGCTCGCGCACGGCAAATCGTACGTCTACACGACCTACGGCGACGAGTACGAGTACGAGGGCTGGAGCGTCCAGGGCGATCCGGCACTCGACGTCTGGACGGCCTACCCGGTCGAGGCCGACGTGACGCACTCGCCAACGGTCCCGAGCGGACCGAGCAGCTACCTCGTGACCGTTGAGGACGGAGGCAACCCCGTCCCGAGCGCGCTCGTTTGCGCCTGGGCCGAGGGCGAGGTCTACGAGACCGGCACGACCGACGTCAACGGCAACGTCACCCTGAGCGTCAACCCGGTGCTCGCCGACACCATGTGGGTCACGGTGACGGGGCACAACCTGCACCCGTACGAGAGCTACGCCGTCGTGACGGTGGACGGTCCCTTCCTCCAGTACGAGAGCGCGTCCCCGGACGACTCGGGCGGGAACAACGATGGACTCGTGAGTCCCGGTGAGACGGTCGCGCTCGTGGTCACGCTCGAGAACTCGGGACCCGACAACGCCACGAACACGATGGGTACGCTCCGGTCGAACGACACCTTCGTGACGCTCGTCGACACGACCTCCTCGTACGGCACGATCCTGAGCGGCGGCACGGGAGACAATCTCACGGACTTCACCTTCGAGGTCGGCACGGACTGCCCGGACGGCCACGAGCTGTCGCTCACGCTCTACGCGACGGCCGACGACGTGCGCGGCGCCTGGACGATCCTGGTGCCCGACATCACGGTCGCCGCGGCGGACCTGAATGTGGCGAGCGTCACGGTCGACGACGGCGGCTCCGGCGGCGACGGCGACGGCGTCCTCGAGGTCGGCGAGACGGCCTGGCTCGACATCGCGCTCGACAACGACGGCGCGCTCGGCGTGACCGGACTCTCGGGCCTTCTCAGCTCGAGCGATCCCTACATCGCGATCACCGACGGGGACGGATCGTTCGGCGACATCGCGGCCGGTGGCAGCGGCTCGAGCGCGGGGAACGCGTTCCGCGTCAGCGTGAGCCCCACCACGCCGCCAGCGCACGAGTTCTCGTTCGACCTCGCTCTCACGGGCGAAGCCGCGACCTACACACACACCGAGACCGTCGTCTTCACGGAGACGGCCGGCGGACTGGCCACGCAGAGCCCGACCGGTCCGGACTCGTACGGCTACTATGCCTACGACGATACGGACACCCCGTCGGGGAACGCGCCGGTCTACGACTGGGTCGAGATCACGAGTGTCGGTTCGATCATCTCCGACATCACCAACGCCGACGCCGCGACGACGACGCTCTCGCTCCCGTTCACGTTCAAGTACTACGGCACGAACTACACGCAGATCTCGATCTGCTCGAACGGCTTCCTCTCGCTTGGCGTCGAGGACTACCGCTTCGGCGACAACTCGGCCATTCCGAACGCGCACGGACCCGACGCGATGGTCGCCCCGTTCTGGGACGATCTCGACCCCTCTGACGGCGGCGACATCTACGAGTACTACGACAGCGCGAACCACCGGTACATCGTGCAGTTCGACGCCAACGTGCACTACGGCGGCGGCAACCCGGAGACGTTCGAGGTCATCTTCTACGATCCGGCCTACACGCTGACGCCCACCGGCGATGGCGTGATCGTCTTCCAGTATCAGACGGTCGCCACGGTCGGGAGCGCGACGATCGGCATCGAGAACCCGGCGCAGAACGATGGCATCCAGTACGTCTACAACGGCTCACACGACCAGAATGGCGCGACCGTGACGGAGGGGCGCGCGATCAAGTTCACGACCCGGGGTCCGCAGGGCTCGGACGTGTGGCTCACCGTCGAGGACTCGGAGATCGACGACTCGTCCGGCGGCGACGGCGACGGCGTCGCCGAGCCGGCGGAGGTGTTCGACCTCATTCTCACGGTCGGCAACGGGGGCGCTGGAAGCGCATCGTCGGTGACGGGAACACTCACAACGAGCGATACGGACGTCACGATCGAGGACGGGACGGCGGAGTTCGGCACCATCCCGGGCGGCGGCAGCGCCACGAACGCGGCCTCGCCGTTCGTCGTCCGCGTGGCGACATCGCCCTCCGACGAGACGGTGGAGCTCGAGCTTCAGCTCTCGACGGGCAGCCGCTACGACACGTACGACATCGTGACCATCACGCTCGATCTCACCGGCACCGGGGTCGAGGAGCCTGCCGTTCCGCTGGCCTTCGCGGTCCGGCAGAACTACCCGAACCCGTTCAGGGGCGGGACCACGCTCGCGTTCGACCTGCCGCGACCGGCCGAGACGACGGTCGAGGTCTACAACGTCGCCGGACGCAGGGTCACGGTCCTGGCGGACCGCGACTTCCCCGCCGGGCGCCATTCGGTGCGCTGGGACGGGCGAGACGCTGACGGGCACGCCGTCTCGGCGGGCATCTACTTCTACCGGGTCGCGAGCGGCGCCAACGAGGCGATGCGGAAGATGATCGTCCTGAAGTAGGAGGAGCGCCGGGCTGTTCGGCCCGGAGACGGACACGGGCGGGCCGACGCCGACCCGCCCGGAAGCGCCGGGGCGGAGAGGACAAGCCCGCCCGAAACGGCGCGCGAGGGGTTCGCCCGGGGGGGAGGACGCCTCGCAACCGGAGAGGCCACCCACGGACGCGGGTGGCCTCTCGCTTCATGCCAGGTCGCGTGAGACAAAGCGAACCCCCTTCCGGACCCCGACATCGAGCATCATCAGACCAAGCTTGGCCATGTCCCGCGACCGAAGCCTGAAGGTCCTGTCCGCATCGCCGCAGGTGACGGAATCCAGCGCGAACGTGTTGCTGATCGCCCCCCGCTCGATCCAATGACCGAACTCACCCGGCGCGGCGTCCCTCTCTTCCGCGGGGGGCGCAAAAAGACCGCCCCCTCAAAGGAGTTGAGAGGGCGGTCATCATCATGGTCTGTGGTGTCGAGAGCGCTGTGACGCTACTTCAGAAGCACCATCTTCCCGTCGCGCCACTCGCCGGCCACCTCCATCCGGTAGAGGTACACACCGGTGGCGACCGCTCGGCCGGCCTCGTCCGTACCGTCCCAGACGATCTCGCCGCGGCCCGCCTCGTACTCGGACCCGCCGAGGGTGTTGACCAGGCGTCCCGTGACGTCGTAGACGCTCACGCTCACCGTGCCCGGCTGCGGCAGGGAGAACGCGATGCGCGTCATCGGGTTGAATGGGTTCGGGTGGTTGCCGTAGAGCTTGAGCGACACCGGCAGCTCATCCACCCCGGTGCTCTCGACGTGGAGCGTGACCGGGATCGTCACGCGCTCCCCGCCGTTCGAGTCGATGATGAGGTCTGCGTAGTAGTCGCCCTCAGTGAGCCCCGTCGCGTCGAACTGAAGTTCGATGTTCCCGGTCTGGCCTGCGTTGACCGAGCCCGTCGCGGGGTCGGCGACCAGCCAGTTGACCGGGCGGTAGATCGAGAAGGCAGCGTCGCTGTCGTCCTGGATGACCGGATCCGTGTCGCCGACGATCCTGACAAGGCAGTCGTCGGAGACGGGACCCGCCACGTTCCACGCGTACGACCCGTCGTTGTCCGTCGACGAGACGATGTCGTACCAGGTCGATCCGCCGTCGGTCGAGTAGCTGAGCGACGCGTAGAAGAACTCGCCGGTCCAGGTCCACGTGATCGTGTTGACCTCGCCGATGCCCCACTCCTCGCCGCCGTTCGGAGCCGTGAGCGTCACGGTCGGACCCGGCGGGGGACTCAACACGACCGTCCCGGAGACGACGTGCGGGGCGCCGCCGTAGTAGTCGCCCGTCAGAGTGTAGCCGACCTCGAGATCGCCCGTGAAGCCGGGACCGATGGTCACGTTGATGGTCGACGTCGCGGTCTCGGCCGGGTAGATGACACTGCCCCATGCGCCTTCCCAGTGGATGGCGGCTCCCATGCCGGTCGTGCCGTCCCACGTGAGCGTGCGGCTCGAGACGACGAAGTCCGTGCACGAGTTCACGGTCACGCCGAACGGGAAGTCGAGGTCGATCGCCTCGATCCACTCGTTGTCGCCGCTTCCGTTGTAGGCGAGGAAGACGATATCCATCGTCGTTCCGGCCTCGTACTCGTCCGGGTTCGACGTCACGGTCGACCCGGTGAGGTTGCGGGCGCTCCCCGCGTCGACGACGTCGATCTGGTAGTTGAGCACGCTCAGCGCCTCGCCGACGTTGCTGATGTAGAGCATCTCGGTCGTGGACTCACCCGGCTCGAGCGTCACCTCGAACGACATCGGCGCGACGTCGATCTCCGGCTGGTACGTCGGTCCGACCGTCACGGTGCCGAAATAGGGCATCGCGTTGAACGAGGTCACCGTGAGCGTCAGCTCCTCGCCGTCACTCATCGTCTCCCCGATCGGGATCGACGCGTTGCCGGAAGCGTTCGCGAAGGCGGAGCCGTAGAGCACGCCGTCGCGGTAGAGCGCGCAGAGTGCGCCCTCCTCGCCGGCCACTGTCACGTCGAAGCTCGTCGCGGCCGACTCGATCATGTCCTCGTGTGAGACGCTCAACGCCGACGGCGTGTCGGTCCGGACGCGGAGCGACGGGTCGCCGAAGATGTGCCACGTCAGGAACATGTTCGCGCCGTCGGTGCCCGACTCGTCCATCATCTGGCAGCTGCCGTTGTAGCACAGGCCGCCGTACGTCAGCTTCTCCTCGGCGACGAGGAGATCGGTCACCTCATCCTGCGCCTGCATCGGCGGGTTCCAGGACTGGTTGATCGACGACATGTACGCGCCGATCGCGCCCGTCGGCTCTGTGCCATTCGTGGCGCGCAGCCAGGCCTCGCCGAAACACGTGTAGCTGCTGAAGTTGCCGTTGACGCACGCGACGCTGATGATGAACGGCAGCATGTTGTCGTTCGAGAGCGCGTTGATGTGCGTGTTCGAGAACCCGGACGAGCCCCAGCTCGTCGTCGAACCATGGCCCGTGTAGTTGATGATGCTCCGGCCGTCGTTGAGGCCGGCGGTCACCATCGCGGCGGTTCCGGTCGGATCGTAGATCTGGTCGACCTCGGTGTACGTGAAGGCCAGTAGATCCGTCCTGATGTTGTCCACATGCTGGTAGTCGTACTCGCCGTCGTCGCCGGGACCCTGGTCCGAGGCGACTCCCATACCCTTGTGGTACCAGGCGCTCCCGGACATCGGCGTCTTCTCGTACTCGATGCTGCGCGTGACCTGGGTCTCCACCTGAGAGGTGTTCTCCGCCGAGAATCGGCCGATGAAGACCTCCGGGTAGCTGTCGGAGCCAGCCAGAAGCGAGTAGCTCGGGTCTGACGATCCGCCCGCAGCCGAGAGTGTCGGCACCTGCGCCGCGTCGCCGACAAGCAGCACGAAGGCGAGGTCGTTGGCGTTGTAGTAGTTCTGAATGTAGGTCTTGATCGCGTTCGCCGAGCCGCCGGCCGTACTCACACTCACCATCTCGCACGGCACGCCCATCTGGTTCTTCCAGTCGACGAACGGCTCCATGGCGGTCATGAAGCTGTCGTACGCGATGACGAGCATCCCACCGGTCTCCTCGACCGGCGTGTATCGGTCCATGCGCGCTTCCTCGTAGTTGAGGAAGTGGCGCGAGTAGAGTCGCTCGAACTCGGCCACGCGCGGACGCTCGACGGTCCTCGACAGGACGTTGGTCCGACCGGCGCCGACGGCGCGCGCCTCGACGATGAGGTGCGTGTAGACGCGTAGGGTCTTCGTCGCCGGATTGTACTGGAACGGGTTGACGACGACGGTGAGACCACGGACGTCGCGCATGATGTAGGGATCACGCGCGAACGCGACCTCACTCGGGTACCAGCCGTCGGTCCTGTAGAACGGGTCGAACGTGTAGGACACGGTCGCCGGGTCGGTGGTACGGAGGATGGTGCCCTTCGACGGAGCGACCGGCACGTCCTCGAAGTCGACGTAGCTCGAGCCGAGCACGCGCACATCCATCCCGGAGGCGTCAGGGATGATGATGCTGCGCGCGACGAGCGGCAGCTCCGGGAGACCGCGATCGGAGGAGTGCGGCTCGCCCTCGAGCGAGACGGAGTAGTATGTCTCCCCGCCGATGACGACGGGACTTTTGGTGAAACTGCCGAGTTCGTACTCGATGACGGTCCGCGAGTCGCTCGACTCCATCACCGTCGCCGTGACGGCCTCGGCGCCGCCTCCCAGCGTCACGATATCCGCTGCCGACGCCGCCAGCGTCAGCGCCAGTATCATGACCAGCGCCAGGGTCGTTCCTCTCACAACACACCTCCCAGCTCGAGGTGAACCAGCCGTACCCCGAACGTCGCGTCTGGGATAGACACGTCCACTTCGGGACCTTAGTTTTCCCGATTCAATCAACATACGATGTTTCACCGTAACGACCAAGCCGCCACGGCGGGATCGCAACGAATCGCTGCATATATTATACCACACTTTGTCAGTTTGTCATTGACCTTTTCTCGCTCTGGAGGCTCGGCGAGGCCGAAACTCCCCCTCTCCTCGCACATGACATTCTCCCCGGAGCGACTTTCCCGACATCTCCCCATGAGCAAGGGACAATGCCCTCTCCCTTGTCTTGTGATGCACGAGGGGGCGCCCCGGTCCGGGACGCCCCCCATTGTTCTCATGTCGGGACCTCGACCAACGAGCCGGCCTGGCGCAACGACCGGTCGGCTGACGGGTCCCGCTCCCCCCGGACGGCCCCGGGGATCCCATGCATCAGTGGTCGCAGATGTTCACGCCCGTCCTCAGGCGCCCTTCGAGGAAGGCCTTCACGACCGCCATCGCGGGCGCCTCGTCGATCCCGACGTGCACCTCGACGCCGTGCTCAGCGAACAGCTGCTGCGCACGTCGCCCCATGCCACCGGCGAGCACGACGTCCGCACCCTGGGACGCGAGCCACTGCGGCAGCACGCCGGGCTGGTGCGCCGGCGGCTCCTCCTTCGCGACCCGGGTCACCGTCCGCGCCTCCGTATCGACGTCGAACAGCATGAACTCCGCACAGTGCCCCAGGTGCATCGCCAGCCGCCCTCCCTCGATCGGAACGGCGATCCGCATCGATCCATTGCCGCGGCGGGCGCCGTTCCCCGACGCGCCTCCCGCGACGTGTTCCCCTTCGTTCCCGCCTGTTCTCGCTATCCTCATCATGCCTCCTTGCGAACGCCGAGTTCGCGCTTCTCAGGCGCGCCGAGCTGATCCCACGCCTTCGACGAGATCTCGCGAAGCGCGCGCGCAGCCGGAGCGTCCCTGAACTCAACGACGGGCACCCCCGCAACCTGTGCCCTTGTCACATTGGGGTCGTACGGGATCCTCCCGAGGATCCCGGCGTCCCGCGCATCACAGACCCTCTCGATCTCCTGATAGCCCTCTGATCGGACGTCCCACCGGTTGACGACGACCGCCGCAGGGACGGAGAGTCGCCCGGCGAGCTCGAGGATCCGGTCGAGGTCGTGGATCCCGCTCACGCTCGGCTCGGTCACCACGAGCAGCCGGGTCGCCCCGGTGATCGACGCGATCACCGGACACCCGATGCCGGGGGACCCGTCCACGAGCAGGACGTTCACGCCGCGCTCCCCCGCTACCCGGCGCGCCTCGCGCCGCACGAGCGTCACGAGCTTCCCGGAGTTCTCCTCAGCCGGTCCCAGTCGCGCGTGGACAAGCGGCCCGTGCCTCGTGTCGGAGACGAACCAGCGCCCGTTCTCGCTCGGGACGAGCGTGATCGCCCCCCGCGGACAGACCTCCGCGCAGAGTCCGCATCCCTCACAGGCGAACTCGTCGATGCGCTCGGGACACAGCGCCTCGTCGGACGGCACGATCGCGTCGAACCGGCACAGATCGAGGCACCTCCCGCAGACGGCACACGCGTCGCGTTCGAACCGCGCCTGCGAACCGCCGGAGAACGGATGCTCTTCGAGAACCCGGGGCGACAGCACCAGGTGGAGGTCGGCCGCATCGACGTCGCAGTCGCAGATCACCTTGTCGCCCCAGAGGGATGCCAGTGACGCCGTGACGCTCGTCTTGCCCGTGCCGCCCTTGCCGCTTGTCACCACCAGTTCCCGGACCTGCTCTCGATCGGTGCTCACATCCTGCTCCTCTCGTGGATGAGGCCCACGAGCGGCTCGAGCCTCGCGGCATAGCCATCGATCGTCCCCACGGCCGTGTGTCCGCCCGCCAGACAGGCGGCGACCTCTCGGTCCTCAGGGATGTCGGCAATGATCGGGAGTTTCTCTCGTTCGCACAGCCGTCTCGCCGCCTCGTCTCCCTCATCCGACACGCCGGTCCTGTTCAGGACCACGACCGCCTCACCCGCGACCGCGCGCACGACCCCGACCGCCTGCTCGAGGTCGCTCAGCCCGAACGGCGTCGGCTCGGTCACCAACACGACGAGGTTCGCTCCCCGGACCGTCTCGACCACGGGGCACGAGGCGCCGGGCGGCGCGTCCAGGATGGCGATCTCCGACTTCGGGAGTTCGCGCTTCAGCGCACGGATCACGGGCGTCGCGTGGGCCTCGCCGACATCGAGACGCCCCTCGGAGAATCCGAGCCCGTTGGCGTGCCCGTGCCGGATGGAACCCAGGCGGCGAGGCTCCTCGCTGATCGCCCCCTGCGGACACAGCAGGGCGCACGCCCCGCACCCGTGACAGAGCTCGGGGAACACGAGAACTTCGTCGGGGAGCTGGGCGAGCGCATTGAACCGACACACCTCGGAACACCGACCGCAGTTCGTACAACGCGACACGTCGACCACGGGTCTGGTCACGAACACGCCATGCGTGTCACGCACGTCGGGGTTGATGAAGACCCAACCGTTGGGTTCCTCAACGTCGCAATCCGCGTACGCTACGTCGTCGCCCCATGCGGCTAGGAGAACGGCAAGACCTGTCGCGATCGTGGTCTTGCCCGTTCCCCCCTTGCCGCTCGCTACCGCGATCCGAAACGGCCGCACCCGGCTACTCCTCCGGCTCGAGATCGCTCAGGCGCCGCTGGACGTCCTTGAGCGCCTCCTCGAGATACTCGGCCTGCGCCTTGAGGGCGCTCGCTTCGTCCGCCGGAGCCGGCGCGGGCGCACCGGCCGGCACGCCGCCGTAGACGTCCCAGTACGACCTCACGACGCCGCGTCCGTAACCGTGGCCCCACCGCATGCCGCGGCCATACCCGCCTCGGGCTCCCCATCCGCGACCGCGTCCGGAGCCGACTCCCGGCCTCACGAAACCCGGCGCGTCGAAACCCGCGCAGTAGCCCATCCCGCGTCCTGTCATCGGTCCCATTCCATCGGGTCCTGTTCTGTCACCCCTCGGCATTCCGATCACCTCCTGTGAACTCGTTGCCGCATTCGTGGCGCGACCCTCCCGTTCGGTCGCGCGACCTGTGATCACCTATTCCTCGACACCCAACGCCTCTCGCACCGTGCCCGACGCGCCTGTCACGATCTCGATCCCGGACGACGTCAAGCCCTGCGTCGCCTTCGGGCCGCACTGCCCCGTCACGACCCGCTTCACACCCGCCTGAGCCACGCGCGAGACCGTCTGGACCCCCGCCCCCGACGCCGCGCTCACGCTGGCGGCGTTGTCGATGCTCTCGAATGTGCCGTCCGTCGTGTCGTAGACCACGAACCAGGCGCAACGTCCGAATCTCGGGTCCACGTTGCTGTCCGGGGTCGGCCCGGTCGCTGACACCGCTACCTTCATGCTGAGCCTCCTCCTCGCCTGCCGCGTCCGCCTCCGCGTCCATCTCCGCGTCCACGTCCGCGTCCATCTTCGCCTCCAGCTCCGCGTCCGCCTTCGCGCTCACCGCCGCGTCCGCCGTCGCGTCCGTCTCCACGTCCACCTCCGCGTCCACCTCCGCGTCCACGTCCGCGTCCTCCCCGGGCGCAGCCGGCCATCATGAACTGGTCCCTCCTGAGTTCTCCGTTCGCCAGCGCCGACAGGACCTCCTGCCAGTCGCCTGCGACCCAGGGGAGCACCCGCACGCCGTCGGACTCCAGCACTGCCGCGTACCGCCGCGAGATCGCGCCGCACACCAGAACGTCCAGCCCGAGGTCGGCGATCCTGTGCGCCGTTCGTCCAACGCCCTCCTCACCGAGCGGGACGCGCCCCTCCTCCCGCCACGCGCCGCCGTCACTCGCGGCCACAAGCAGCTCCGTGGCCGTGTCAGCCACGGGCGAGACCCTTGAACCCCAGATTGTGATCCCGACGCGCATGTGTTCCTCCTGGCCTTGAGAAACAGCACAGAACGTGCCGAAATCCCGAGTAAACGCTCGGCAATCGGTAACACGTTGGCAGTTATGGAGTTACTGGCATCCTGGGCGGCGCTGTGAGCAGCCGGTCGTGCAGATGATGTTGCGGTACTGCATCATCCGAAGGGTTCGATGTTGCGTTGACACAACGAGGGTTCCGCTCGGGACGGGGCCAGCGTCGGCTCCCGTGAGGCTGGGAGAGTTCAGAGAGCGGCCGCACGTCACGCCCGGGAGGCCGCGGCTCCCGTGAGGCGCCACGACCTCAGTCGGCGCGCGTCTCCGGAGACTCGATGCCGAGACGACGGAGTCGGCGCCACAGCGTCGTTCGGTGGATCCCGAGCTCGGCGGCCGCCCTGGAACGGTTCCAGGCGTGCCTCTCGAGCAGACGAAGGAGGTAGTCGCGCTCAAGCTCCTCGAGCGACGGGGCCGCGTCCTCAGTACTCGAGCCGCCGGGAACCAGGGCCGATGGAAGATGCCGCACCCGGATGGTCCCCGACCTGCACGTGACGAACGCGTGCTCGATGACGTTCTCAAGCTCGCGGATGTTGCCCGGGTAGTCGTGCCTCAAGAGCGTGTCCATGACGCGGGCGCTCACGCCCGCGACCTGCTTGCCCCTGAGTCGGTTGAACTTCTCGATGAAGTGCTCGACCAGAAGCGGGATGTCCTCGCGACGGTCTCTGAGCGGAGGCAGCTCGAGAGTGACGACGTTGATGCGGTAGTAGAGGTCGCGCCGGAAATCGCCGGACGACACCATCGCCTCGAGGTCGCGGTTCGTCGCCGCGAGCACCCGGGCGTCCGTCCTCCTGGTCTCCACCGCCCCGAGCGGCTCGTACGTACCATCCTGCAGAACGCGGAGCAGGCGCGACTGGAGCGCCGGCGAGACGTCCCCGATCTCGTCGAGGAAAATCGTGCCGCCGCGGGCCAGCTCGAAGCGTCCCGGTCTGTCGCGTGTCGCGTCGGTGAACGCTCCCGCAAGGTGGCCGAAGAGCTCCGACTCCAGGAGCGTGTCCGGCAGCGCCCCGCAGTTGACGACGATCAGCGGCCCCTCGGCGCGCGGGCTGTGAGCGTGGATGGCGCGCGCGAGGAGCTCCTTACCCGTGCCGCTCTCGCCGGTGATGAGAACGGTGCTTCCGCTCTCCGCGATGTCCGGGACCAGGGCGAAGATGTCCTGAAGCCGGTGATTCTTGCTGATCATGTCTGCGAAGCGGGCCCGTCCGGCCAGCTCCCGCCTGAGCTCTTCCTCCACGCTCAGGTCGCGGAAGGTCTCGACCCCGCCGATGACGCTCCCGTCCTGGTCGCGGAGAAGCGCCGTCGAGAGGCTGATGGGAACGCGCTCGCCGTCGGCGTTGACGATGTACGCGCTCCGCTCGACGATCGGCTCGCCGGTGCTCATCGTCTCCCGGAGCGCGCACGAGGATTCGCAGATGCTCGCGCGGAAGACCTCCCAGCACGGCCTTCCGATCGCATCCTCGCGGGAGGTCCCGGTGATGCTCTCGGCGGCCCGGTTGAAGCTCTGGACGCGCCATTCCGCATCGACGGTGAAAACGCCCTCGGAGATGCTGTCCAGGATGGGATCGTAGTGCGTGGACCTCTTCGAGCGTGCGGGCCGACTCGACGTCACGATGAACCCCTCCTCAGGGAAGTGTTGCGATTACGCAACTATCATCGTACCCCGGGATCGCGCCCGGCGCAAGTCATCCGAAGCCTCGCGCGGAGCAGCCGCTCCCGTACCGGCGCCGCAATGGCCGTGGCGCCGCTCGCCGGAGGCACCGGGGCACGTGAAAGCGACAGGGGGCGGATGCCGAAGCACCCGCCCCCTCGTCGTACGTCACATCTGCTGCACTGAGCCTGGCGTCGCTGGCCGCCCCGCACGCGGCGGCTCGCCGACTCCTCAACTGTCGTCGCCAAAGGCGGCGACAGCCCGTTACTTCAAGAGCACCATCTTCGCGCTGCCCGTGTAGCTCGCAGCCTGCATCCGGGCGAAGTACACGCCCGAGGCGACGCTCCGGCCGCCGTCGTCGCGACCGTCCCACGTCACCGTGTGCCAGCCGGGCT
>CAZAQL010000020.1:0-28915 GCA_964487295.1 uncultured bacterium
CGAGCACCTTCGTCGCGACGCGCGGGGAGGAGAGGTCGCTCGAGAGGTGCGCGTAGGGGTAGAGCATCACCGTCCTGGCCGAGAGCTGCTTCGCCTGGTCGGTGATGGTTGCCGCGGCCTGCTTCGCGACCGACTCGACGCCCTTCTCGTCGCCCTTCTCCGAGGCCATGAACGCAACGAGCGACTCACCGCAGCTGCCCTGCATGCGGCTCTCGTCGAGCTCCTCGAGCTTCGAGACCGCGGAGGTCTTCTCGGTGACGTGGTAGCTGAAGCTGTCAGCGTGGATCAGGAGGATACGCATGGCATTCCGTCTTCCTGCACCCGTCCGGATGGCGCGGGCGCCTCAGATCCTTCCAGTGCCGATATTGGGAGATTGCGTCACATCGTAGCACGGAACGGGGGCTGCGGCAAGCGGGGGACGGCTCCAGCACCGTGGTCGGCAGCGTGGAGGGTCGCCGGCTCTGGGTTGGGAGAGCGCGAAGGGAGCGGCGAAGTGCCGACAACGTCATCAGCTGAACGTGGCTCTTCGCAGGAGGGGATGTGCTAGCATGTACCATTGTCACCGCGACGCGGGTCGGTTACGAGCCTTTGATGGCATTGCATCCGTGTCGCCGCATCATGAAGAGCGAGATTACTGCGCAGTTGTCGATGTACTCCTCAAGAGCAGGATCTCCTCACCGTGCAATGGGGGAGATGCCGCTCTGGGCGCCGGCGAGACCTGCAGTCACGGTGCCCGCGCGCCTAGCACATCAGCATGTTCACCTCGATGCATGCTCTTGGGAGAGAAGAGTGGCTCGTGACCGCGGCTCGGGAGAAGGATGTGGCAGGGTGATTCCTTGATGTGTCGTTGCGGATGTGGTAAAGTGAAAGAGGAATAGTCTGATCTTCTCTTGTTCGCGGCTCAATGGGGTGAGGTGACGCGAGTTGAAGACTGGTCAACGACATGTGTTGGCAGGACGGGTTGCTCTCCTCGGTGTCATCTCGGTCGCGCTCGTCTCAGGAACGGCGGTGGCGGCACGCCGGACGGCCACGGAAGTGGACGCACTCGCATTGCACCGCGCCGCAGACACGCTTTGGATCTTCGACGCCGACTTCGAGGATTTCTCTGGATGCAATGAAGGAACGGATGATCTGGCCGATCCCGGCGACTCTGCCACGGGTTGGTACACTTACGACCACACGCCATTCCCACAGCAGTCCCCTCAGTGGCATCTCGATGCCTTCCGAGCGTATCCTGACGGCCAGTTGCCCGACAGCTCCTACTGGTGCGGCAGACACGACACGTGCTGGTCGCAGGCAGGTTATGGGAACCTGTGGCGTCAGTACCTCTGGCGCGAGCTCGACCTTACACCCTATGCAGGCTCTGCCGTGCAGCTTCTCTTTCGGCAGCAGTTTGCCCTCGAGAAGGACTACGACTTCGGATATGTGGACGCCGCCGTGGTTGTAGACTCGGTGGTCGGGCCGTTCCAGACCATCTACAGCGTCACGAACACCGGGTTCGGCAGCCCCGGATCTCCGCAGGAGTGGGACTCTCCGTTCACTGGCGAGGTGTCTCTGTCGCTGGATGCGTTCGCCGGTGAACGCATCATGTTGAGGTGGCGGCTCCAAACCGATCGAAACCTATCCTCTGAGGACACGGCTGCGAGTTCCCCGAGTGGTCCTGCTGTGGCCGATGGCGGCTGGTACATTGACGAAGTGCGCGTAGTCTGCGCGAGCGACACGGTCTTCCATGCGGATTTCGAGAACCGGGCTAGTCCCGATAATCAGGGGTGGCATGCCGAGGCCCAAGGCGGTGGGCAGATTGGCCAATACTGGAGAAGGGAGTTGGTTGACGATTGGGGGGCGGAGCGCGACGCTGTGTGGGCACTCGTGGCCACACATCCGATGACAGGAGGCTTGCTCCTTGATCAGAGGGCGCGCGTTGTGAGTCCGGTCGTGGGATTGCCCAGTTGTGACCAGATTCTGATTGCCGTGGATGGCTACTTCGAACCATCAGACTTCGATGTCTACTACTCCAGCGTCTACGTGTCCACTGGTGCGGACGCAGGCTGTCTCGGTCGGCCGGCCACGATGGAACTCGTAGGATCAGTTACTGCCAGCCAGCCCGGCCCCATCCATTGGTCGGTACCCGTGGTTCTTGACCCGCTGGATGATCATGCTGCAATCGTATTGGAGCAGGAGTGCAACTATGAGCCGACAGGACGGGGTCTCTTCGTCGACCGCGTCCGGATCGGCGCACTAGATGCCACGCCCACGGCAGTCTCTCCGCACGAGATGACATCCAGCGTGTCGCTTGCGGCTACCCCGAGCCCTAGTGGGAGTTCGATCTCTCTTCAGATTACCGCAGCACCGAACGCCAGCGCCGAGTTGAGGATCTTCAGTGTCTCAGGGCGAGAGGTGCTCTGTCGAACCATCAGCTGCGACGATACCGGTGCAGGGGTACTGCTGTGGCCCCAGTGTGTGAACGAGCGCGACACGGTCGCGGCTGGTGTCTACTTCGCCAGAGCCACCACCCGAGGTCACCACGCAGCCTCGAAGTTCGTGTGGCTTCCTTAAGCTGCGATGCTGCAACATCACTAGCCTCCAGCAAGGTGCGGAAGTCAGGAGCGCGTATGGCTAAGCGCCTCTTCGGACACGTCTGTGCAGCTCTGGCGGTGCTAGGTTGTGCAACAGCTCCGGCGGTCTCGCAGGAGATGCAAGTTGTCGCGGGGAAGAGCTACGTTTGCTCGGGGGACACACTCCGGGTTCTCTCTCGCGGGCAACTCTACAGCGTGGTGCAAGATGTCGCTCACATCCGGTACGCATCTTCTGTCTCACCCGAGCGGATTGCCGAGTATGAAGACAGTCTGTCGGTCCCCAACTCATGGCCAACAGCATCTGGAACGTGCGTGTTGTCATGCCCCGCCGAGGTTTCTGTGCTGGTCTTCATTGAGAGTCTCGCTGGGAGCCCTCTTGTCGAGACTGTTGAGCCGGTGACTCTCGGACAGTTCTCGAGCGTTCCAAGCGATTCCCTTTTCGACACCGTGAATCAGTACAACCTCTTCGCACACTGGCAGGATTTCGAGAGTGCTTGGATGATTACGACCGGTGATACAACGGTGACTATCGCCGTGCTTGACTCAGGTGTTGACATGGAGCACCCGGACCTCGTTGAGGATGGCGGTCCCGGGAACATGTGGAGAAATCTGGCCGATGATCCCTCCGATACGCTAGACAACGACGGCAACTCGTACCTGAATGACTACTGGGGTTGGGATTTCGCGGCGGACTATGCAGGCGGGCAGTGGGTTGCCGACAACGACCCAAGCGAGGAGCTGAGTCACGGAACGAGTGTTCTCAGCATCATTGGGGCGATGACGAACAATCACGAGGGGATTGCGGGGGTGGCCGGTGGTTGGTGGAGCGAGACGCCAGCGCAGATTGCGAAGGGGTGTCGTGTGATGCCGCTGAAAGTCGAGCATGGTGGTGGTCCGGTGAGCGCCATCCTGCCTGACGCCATCCGATACGCAGCAGACAACGGGGCGTGTGTGGTGAATATGAGCTTCAAGATCGGCGAGGATACATTCATCACCAATGCAGTCAAGTATGCGGCAGATACGTGCGGCGTGCTGATCGTCGCGTCGTCGTCAAACGGGGACACCTGCACACCCGTCCAATACCCCGCGTCGCTTGCCAAGGTCATCGCGGTCGGCGGTGCTGCCCGCTCGAACGCGATGGCGGACTTCACCTGCTACGGCGATAGCCTCGAGCTTCTTGCTTCGACGGGCCGGTGCACGAACCCATCCTCCCGTGATCGTGGCAGTTGCGACCCGGACTCCACCTACCCACACGCTGCCTGGAATCGTGATCTGGACCATCAGGCCTACGGATACTTCTCCGGGACGTCTTGCGCCGCGCCGCAGGTGGCTGCACTCGCAGGACTCCTCAAGTCCTACAACCCGCTACTGACGGCGGCCGAGATTCGACAGCTCCTGCACAACTCGGCCGAGGATCAGATTGGCACAAGCGCCGACACCCCAGGCCGCGATAGTCAGTACGGCTACGGTCGCATCAACGCCTACGCCGCGCTCTTCCTTGCCCGCGGAGGCGGGGCCACCACGAGCAACCTTCGCCTCTGCTACGGTGTCGAGTTCGACCGTGACGTCAAGATCAGCTCGGGGGATACGCTCACGCTTCTCTCCGGTGTCGAGATCACCTTCGCCTCTGGTTCTGACGCGGCCAACCTCGGCATCGACCCGAACCGCTGTGAGCTCATCATCGAGGGTACGCTCATCGCAGAGGGGACCCACGTCGACACGCTGGTGACATTCACGACCGAGGTGGATTCAGCGGGAGCCTGGTACGGCATCCGCGCCCCGGCCGACACCGGCACCATCAGCCTGGAGCACTGCGCTGTTGAGAACGCCTACAAGGGGGTCTCTGCGGAGAACCCCGACGGGCTCTCGGTCTCGAACGTGGACATAGACAACTGCCTCAGTCACGGCATCTGGGTCAAGGAGTGCGACTCCTCGATGACTGTGGCGTCCTGCACGATCACCGACCCGGGCCTCATCGGCATCGAGGCGATCGATTGCGACGGGCTCGTGCTCTCGGATCACGACATCTCCGACGCGACGGCCTACGGCATCAAGTGCCAGGACGTGGAGGGGATGACGATCGAGGAAAACACCATTCTCGGCGCCTCCGGCGAGAGCGGGTTCGTAGGCATCCACTACGTCTGTGCTTCGGGCGACACCGTCCTGACGATCGAGGAAAACACGATCTCACGCTGCGGTTCCCGGGGCATCTACTGCGAGGGTGGTGGAGATGGCACGTCCTCGATCACCGGCAACGTGATCTCGGATGACGGGTACGACCGCGGCACGGTCGGCATCTACCTGAAGAACTCCCGGGCAGACGTGCACTACAACGAGACCGAGAAGAAGGGGACCGCTGTGACCGTCTTGCCCGGCACAGGGACACCGAAGTGGATTCCGGACATGGGCGACAGCAGGACACAGGAACAGGGCAACAACAGCTGGCTGGACAACACGACGTGGTACGTATGGACGCTGCTTTCCTCGCCGGACACGCTGTACGCCGTGGGGAACTGGCATGGGACAACGACCCCATCAGCAGCCATGTTCAGCTCGAGCGTTCACTACCAGCCGGTGCTGGAGAAGGCACCTGGTGCGAGGATCAACCCCGACTCCGGGGAAACCGAGGTGCACGAGTACTTCCTCTCGCAGAACCGACCGAACCCGTTCAATCCGACCACGACGATCGAGTACAGCATCTGGGCGCCGGGTCGCGTGACGCTTCGGGTGTACAACATGGCCGGGAAGCTCGTACGCACGCTGATCAACGCTGTTCAGGAGCCGGGGTACCACGATGTCATCTGGGATGGCACTGACGACCAGGGACGCCAGGTTGCGGGAGGCGTCTACTTCGCGCGCATGGTCTCCGGTGGCGAGACGAAGATGCGGAAGCTCATCCTCTTGAAGTAGCGACACCTCCTACGAATCCAGCCGGGAGAATCTGATGAGGATGAGACTCAAGATATCGGCGTCACTTGCCGCTTTGCTGATCTGGGCGCCGGCCCACGGCGCCGGCGTGGTCACGGTGCAGCTGGATGAGGCTGCCGTGCTGACTGCTCCTGCGGAGTCAGAGGAGGCCGATCGCTACTTGCTGTCGTTCGAGCTGCCGCAGGTGCTCGACGATGTGGCGATCGACTACGCGAGGCTCTCGGCGTCCGCGCAGATCACGTTCCTGGAGGGCAACGATCAGTCGCCGCTTGTCGTGGAAGCGTATGCGGCGGCCACATCGTGGAGTCCCGCGAGTGTCGCATGGTCCAGCGGATGGGACTCAGCGGGCGGTGACTTCGAAACACACGCTGGCGCGACGTTCGTGGCCTCTCCGGACTCAACTGTGTCAGTCTCGCTGGACCTCACGCACATCGTGCAGGGGTGGGTGGACGGGGACGGAAGCAACCATGGGATCATCGTGATCCTGCCAGTGGGCACCGGGCACGAGATCTCAGCTGTGGACCAACAGCTGCATCCGCCGGTGCTTGACGTCTACTACTCTGGGCGGGAGTAGACCGTCCGGACACACCAAGCACCTCTCGCTTCAGGAGACCCTACCCCCCGAACGGCTCCCCGAACTGCCCGTTCGGCTCGAGGTAGAGCCGCTCGCGGAAGTAGTCGAAGATGACCGTGAACCGGCGGAAGGCCGGGAGCCCCACGAGCATGTCCGTATTCCCGCCGCCCTCGGGCGCCTCGGTGAACACCGCCGGGGCGTCGGCGAGCGTGTAGCCGCCGAGGGTGACGGCTGCGACCCTTCCCTTGTACCCGTGGATCGGGCCGGACGCGCCGTAGCCGAGGAGCACGCGCTCGGAGTCCGGGCGCGGGATGCCCCCGTCCTCGTCGATGACCAGGTGGACGACGTGGATGCCGCCGAGGTCGATAAAGAGCTCCGTCTCGATCGGACGGTCGGGCTCGACCTCGAGCGTGACGGGAATGCTGTACGAGCCGACGTCGTCGCGCGTCATAGGAAGGGCGATACCTTCTCCGTCGTAGACGTAGTCCGCCGGCTCGTGGAGCCTGACAACCTGCTCGTCGAAGTCGAACTCCGTGACGAAGTGCTTGAAGAAGCAGCCGCAGAGCTGGCCGGCCATGCCCGGGAACATCGCGGCGATGCCCTGCTCCTCCGGCGTGATGATGGCGGGCTGACCGGTGAACTCGACGTCGCCGAACCGGATCGCAATGTCCGACGCCGACATGGAGTCGAGCCCATCGCCCTCGCCGGCCCCGGTGACCGTGAGATCCTGCTCGTACTCAACACCGAGCGAGTCCGTGAGGTCGCTCGTGTAGAACCAGAGCTCGTCCCACATGACACCATTGTCGATGAGCATCCTGATCGGGCGTCCGCCCATCTCAGCGTCGACCATCAGGTTCATGCCGTAGAACTCGAACGGGACGACGATCGGACGCTCGTCGCCCAGGATCGTGTAGCCCCCGGGCGGCGGGCCGAGGTGCGCGGGGGGCTCGAACGTGGCCGTCGAACACTCCGCGCGGGGCGCGTCGCAGCCGGGTGCGGATACGAGAAGGAGCGCGGCGATCGCCGCGAGTACTGGTCGTGGGGTGCCGTGCATCGGTCCTCCGTTCCTCTTGGCGCCGCGTTCCGGCCCATCGAGTCCTTAGTCCGCCTCTGGACACGCGGCCGCCGTGCCTCTAGTATGTCCGCATGGACTTCACACTGGCGTCGTTCGAGGAGCTGCTCGACAGCGTCGCGTCGCGGGGCTACACGTTCGCGCGGTTCGACGCGCCCCCCGCCGACGCGTCGGGCGGAACCGGCTCGCCCGCCGCCGGGCGGCTGTTCTACCTGCGCCACGATGTCGACCTCTCGGCGCTCATGGCGGCGACGATGGGCGAGATCGAGGCGCGCCACGGGGTCGCGGCGAGCTTCTTCTTCCAGCCGGGCGCCGAGACCTACAACATCTTCGCGCCCGAGGTGCTCGACATCATGCGCCGGCTGCGCGGGCTCGGGCACGCCGTCGGTCTCCACGTCGACCAGGACGTCTTCTCGGACGACGGGGATTCCGTCCGGCGCACGGTCGAGTGGTTCGGCGAGTGCGTGGCCGAGATCGACCCCGTCGTGAGCTTCCACCGGCCGAGCGAGACGGTCCTCTCGCGCGCGTTCGAGGGGTTCACGTCCGCGTACGAGACCAGGTTCTTCGGTCCGGACTCGTATCTGTCGGACTCCCGGCGCGACGGAACGTTTAGCGAGCGGCTCGTCTCGTGGCTCGACGAGGGCCGGTCGCCCGTCCAGCTCCTGCTGCACCCCGGGTGGTGGTACGAGGAGCCGGACATCCGGGCGTTCCGGGACGCGCTCGTGCGCAGGCGGAGCCGCGAGGTCGAGGTCTACCTGCGCGATCACATGCGGAAGGTCTTCGGGGAGGTCGTCGACGATGAAGACGGCGCTGCTGGGCTGTAAGGGGACGACGCTCGATCTTCTGAGCGCGGCGATCGAGGGCGGCGGGTTCGCGGTCGATCAGGTCGTCACGATCCCGCCGGAGCTGGCCGAGCGGAACCACGTCGCGTTCTACCGGGGTCCCGAGCTGACCGCGCTTGCCGAGTCGCACGGCATCCCCGTCCACACGGTGCGCTCCTATCATCTCAAGGACGAAGAGGACCAGGCGTTCTTCGAGACGAGCGGCATCGATCTTCTGATCTCGCTGGGCTGGGAGCGGCTCGTGCCGGCGCCCGTCCTCAACGCGCTCGGCCGCTACGCGGTCGGCATGCACGGAAGCCCGTTCGGACTGCCGCGGGGCCGCGGCCGCTCGCCGCTCAACTGGTCGCTCATCACGTGCCAGTCGAGGTTCATCACCTGCCTCTTCCGCTACGACCCCGGCATCGACTCGGGCGCCATCCTGGGTACGCGGACCTTCGACATCACCATCCACGACACGATCGCGACCCTCCACATGAAGAACCGGATCGCGATGCACCAGCTCCTCACGGCGATGGTCCCGCTCATCGAGCGCGACGAGGCGCTGCTAAAGCCGCAGGGCAACGAGGGGGCGACCTACTACCCGAAGCGCACCGCGTCGGACGGCGGGATCGACTGGCGGCACGCGACGCTCGGCATCTACAACCTCGTGCGCGCGGTCGCGCCGCCGTACCCGGCCGCGTTCTGCTTCCACGAGGGCGAGAAGCTGCTCGTGACGGAGGCGTACCCGTTCGACGCGATGCTCTTCGACCCCGGCATCGAGCCGGGCACCGTCGTGGACGTCTCGCGGTCGCTCGGGTCGTTCGTCGTGAAGACAGTGGACGGGTCGCTCCTCGTGAAGCGGTTCGAGGGTGTGAGGCTCGACGCGATCTCGATCGGCGACGTCCTCGGGGGCGTCGACCAGGAGGAGGTCATGCGCGACATCGTCTCGCGGTACCCAGAGGGGCTGCCCGACGACCGCAAGGAGATCCGGTGAGCATCGGAACCGACCGCGGACCCGGCGAGCGCGCCGGACGGCCGGACGGCGTGGGCACGATGTCCACGGCCGCCACGGACCGAGGGACGCGCGCCCCGGAATCAGACTCCCTGCGCGCGCCCTGGTGGATCCTCGCGCTCGTCGCGGCGCTCCTCGTCCCCGGCGTGTGGTGGGGGATGCCGAGCGAGTTCTCCGCCGCCATCGACGCGCCCGGGCCGTACTCGCCGCTCGCGTTCGTGGCGGAGTACGGCAACCCGTCGCTCGCGGGCATCTACCCGGCGACGCACCAGCTCGTGCTCCTCCTCTCGTACGGCCTCGTGCTGCTCGGCCTCCTGGTCACCGGCGGGCTCGATCTCGGCGCGCTCTCGGGAGCGTGGCCGCACGGGTTCGCCGACCCGGTCGCTGCGTTCACGGCGCTCATCGTCGCGGGCCGGACCGTGTCGGTCATCATGGGCGTCTGGATCCTCGCGTCGCTCTGGCGACTCCGCTTCCCGGGATGGACGCGGGGCGCGGCGCTCGCGGCGACGGCGCTCCTCGCCGGGAGCGGGATCTTCGCGTACTACTCGCGGACGACGAACGTCGACATCCCCTACCTCTTCTGGTGGGTGCTCTCGTTCGTCGCGCTTTGGCGCTACGCGCTCGGCGACGGGCGGACGCGCCACATCATCATCGCCGGCGTGCTCGCCGGCCTCGCGGTCGGCAGCAAGACGCAGGCGGCCGGACTCGTCCTCGGCTCCGGCCTCATCGTGCTGCTCGTGGGCCGCGCGGGGTCGCGCCTCCCCGAGCGCGTCCGGCACGCGGCCGTCCTGACCGCCGCGCTCATCGCCTCGTACGCGGTCTTCGCCATCCTGCCGCAGCCGGCGCGCTGGCTCTACCACGTGCGGAACTACACGCTGACGAACCGCTCCGTCGCGGAGTCGGTCGATCAGGTCGAGCTCACGTTCTCCGCAGGCGCGAGCCTCGTCCACGTCCTCTCGCTCGCAGGGATCGCGCTCGCGGTCCTCGGCGTCGTCTATCTGGCGCGGGAGCGCCGGTGGCGGCTCCTGGGCGTGTTGCTTCTCCCGGCCGCGTCGTACTACGCGCTCATCGTGGCGGCGACGGGGTTCGTGCCGTCGCGGTTCATGCTCCCGGTCGGGTGGCTGCTCGCCGTGCCCGCGGGCTACGGCGTCGTGAGGACGGCCGGGTTCCTCGGGCGCGGGCAGCGCGCGGTGTGGGTCGTGATCGTGGTGCTCGCGGTCGCGCGGCAGTTCGCGACCGGCTATCTGCCGGTGACGTGGGCGCAGACGGAGTCGATGAAGAACCGGCTCGCGCACGAGATCGGCGAGGTGGTGCCGCCGGGGAGCACGATCCACTGGATGGGGCCGCGCCCGCACCTGCCGGACGCGCGCGTCTACACGGACTACCGGCTCGTTCACTCGCCGGGCGAGAAGGCGTGGACGCGTTCGAGCGAGCACGCGGTGGCGGAGATCGGGGAGGAGGCTCCTCGCTACGTCCTCGCGGCCGAGCCACTCGCCGCGAACGCGGACGCGGTGCTTGTGCGCAGCTGGACGTACGCGGACTGGGTCCGCGACTCCGTCAGGATGCGCGTGATCCACGAGTTCCATCTGTACGAGACGGTGGAGAGCGTGCGGGAGCGGGCTGAGGGCGCGGCTGGTGCAGGTCTCTCAGGCGAGACTGTCGGCACGGGCCCTTCGAGCAGCCTTGGCGGCGCGGACGTTTCGGGCGACCCTACCGGTACAGGCTCTTCAGGCGGCCCCAGTTGACGCGCGAGGTCGTCTCGGGGTCCTCCACGACCGTCACCTCGCCGCCGCACGACGCCTCGGGGCACCAGTCGGAGTAGTCGACGCACCAGAGCAGCGACGGATCGTCGTCGCAGTCGTAGACCTTCCCGCCGATCTCCAGCGGATCGACCGTGTCCCACCAGTTACCCGTGAAGTCGATGGTCTCCCGCGTGAGCGAGGAGCGGACCAGCACCTCGTAGAGGGTGTCGTCCGCAAAGTAGTTGTCGTGGAAGACCGGCGCGGTGCCGCCGTCGCTCAGGCGGATGGCGGCCTCGCTCCCGATGGCGCGGTTCATGAAGAACGTGTTGCCCGAGAACTCCGAGGCGCGCGGTCTGGCGAGCGCGCCCATCGAGCCGATATCGATGGCGCCTCCGCCGACCGTCGTCGCCGAGTTCGACGTGAACTGGTTGTCCGCGACCGTGCACACGGTGTTGGTGACGTAGAGGCCGCCGCCCAGCTCGAGCGCGTGATTCCTGATGATGTCGTTGCCGGCGATGTCGGCGCCGCCGCAGTCGACGAGCGCGATGCCTCCGCCCGCGAGCGCGTTGTTCGATTCGATACGGCAGTCCGTGACGACGCAGACGTCGCACGAGGCGTAGACGCCGCCGCCGATCTGGTCGAGCGAGATCCAGTCGGCCGAGTTGCCGAAGACCGTCGTCCCGTCCACCGTGAGGCTTCCCCCGACGAGGGCGATCCCGCCGCCGATGCCGGCCCGGTTGTTGCCGATGAACGAGTTGGTGATCACGATATCGCTGTCGACGCCGCCGATGCCGCCGCCGTGCGACTCGAGCGCGCTGCAGCTCGACATCGAGACGTTGTCGAAGTGCACGCTCGCGCTGTCGCAGCGGACGCCGCCGCCGTGCGCGTCCGAGTACCCGCGAATGAAGTGCAGACCCTCAACGCGCGTTCCCTGACCGACATTGAAGCAGTGGAGCACGGAGAACGGGTATGTCGACTGGTTGTTCACGGTCGTGACGTCCGGACCGAGCTCGCCGATGAGGGCGACGCCGTCGGCCGACGGGCCGATCGAGATGTGTTCCTCGTAGGTCCCGGGTGCGACGAGGACCGTGTCGCCGGGCGAGGCGGCGTCGAGGCCGTCCTGGATCGTCTCGTGGTCACCGCCGCCCGCGGCATCGACGCGGATGACGCCCGCGTGCGCCGGGGTCGCGACGATCACGAGCGCAGCGGTCGCGATCGCGAGGAGGGGAGTGACAGGAAGCGTGATGAGCCGGGGCCGCTGGTGTCTGCTCGTACCGGAACGCATGGCGGGACCCTCCTTTGGCGGTTGGCGGATGGCCCCTTCATGATATCACGTTCCGGTTCGGCTCCGGAGGACTTCTACCGAGCGGACGAGCGCGGGAATGATGGCGATGTGAATGGCCATGCCGATCCAGCCCGCGCCAAGTGCGCCCAGCGCGAGGGCGATCGAGCGGGCCTGGATGCCCAGAAGCGGGGCCAGCCAGACGACCACCGCGAACCAGACGACACGCCCGACGACCATGGCGCCGATGAGGGCGACGAGCGTCGGCGCGTAGCCGATCTGCCGGTTCGTGACCGGCCGATCAGACAGGCCGCCGGTCACCTCAGTGTCGCCGGTGACCGGCTGATCAGCTCGAACGGCCGGCGCGCTCACAGCGCCGGGCGTCAGGCTGCCCGGGTCGATGGTCACCCTCGGGCCCATCATCCGGGCGATCCACGGCCGGAGGAGCCCGGCGACGAGGCCGTAGGTTCCCAGCTCGAAGAGCATCGGGATCATGTAGAAGAACGTGGGGCGGCCCGTGAGGAGCCCCGACAGGACCGGCGAGCCGATGCCGACGACGAGGCCGCTCAGCGGCCCCATGAGAAGCCCCGCGAGGAACGCGGGGATGTGCATCGGCGAGAAGATGCGTCCGCCGAGCGGGATCATGTGGAAGACGATCGGCAGCACGACGCCCAGCGCGAGCAGGAGCGCGGTTCCGGTGATCGTCCCCGTCGTCATGCGGCGTCCGCTCATCGCGAGCCTCCTGTTCCCGGCCCGTCGTTCTCGCCGACCCGCGATGCGTCGTTCAATTCGCCTGCCTTCGACGGCCGCGCCTCTTCTCCGTCTTGTGACGAGACGACTTCGAGGAGCCGCTCCTCAGGCATCTCCCAGAGCTCGAGCGAGAAAGCGTGCTGGTCCTCCTCGCCGCACTCGTTCTCGATCCAGTCGAAGATCTCGCGGCGGAGCGTGAGGCTGAGCGTCCTGCCGTCCTGCCGGGCCACGACGCGCATCGAGCGGTCGTCACGGACCTTCATGCCGCCGTTGCCCGTCGTGCACGGTGTTGAGACCTGGATGCCGTCGGCGAGGCACGAGTAGGGAGGCTTCGGTCCCGTGTGGACGTCGATCGTCGTGCGGAACGGCTCGTCGCCGAACACGCGGACGATGGCGCGCCCCATCCTGAGGCCGACCACGAGGAACGGGCCGAGGTGCGTATGGAACTCCGCTGCCTTGACGAGCTCTTCCGGGAACTGCACGCGTCGTCTCCTGTATGCGGGTGTGAGGTTCGGAGGCGCATTATACACGCGGGCGGGCCCCACCGCCAGCGGTGGCGCCCGCGGGGGTACGCCGCCGGGGCGCGCATGCGCAGCCGGCCGCGGCGCCGTCTTCCCGCGTGGCCGCAGCGCCGTCTTCCCGCGTGGCCGCAGCGCCCGGGCCCGTGGGCTCTCCCGGTTGCCCGGTTGCCCACCCTGCGGGGTGGGGGTAGTATGGTAGGTCTGACGATCGTGCCCCACGACGCGCGCCAAGACCCCTGGGAGCCCGCGTGACCGACATGAGACCCGACATGACAGCCTCCGAGACGGCCCGTCAGGGCGCGCGCTTCACCGTGCGAGGCGTCGTCCAGGGCGTCGGGTTCCGGCCGTTCGTCTATCGCGTCGCGCACGAGCTCGAGCTCGACGGCTGGGTCGTCAACTCGAGCCGCGGCGTCGTCGTGGAGTGCGAGGGCACCGGGAGGCAGCTCCGCGCGTTCGAGCGCGCGCTCGATACGCAGGCGCCGCCGCTTGCGCGCATCGATTCGATCGAACGCGAGGAGATCGGGCTTCAGGACCTCGCCGGCTTCGAGATCCGCGCGAGCGAGGCCGACCGCGACGAGATGACGCTCATCTGCCCCGACGTGGCCGTCTGCGACGACTGCCTGCGGGAGTTCCTCGACCCGTCCGACCGCCGCCACCGCTACCCCTTCATCAACTGCACGAACTGCGGCCCGCGCTTCTCCATCATCGAGGAGACGCCGTACGACCGGCCGAAGACCTCCATGAAGCGATTCCCGATGTGCCCGGAGTGCGGGCGCGAGTACGCCGACCCGCTCGACCGGCGCTTCCACGCGCAGCCGAACGCGTGTCCCGTCTGCGGCCCGTCGCTTGAGCTCATCACGCCGCGCGAGGACGGGAGGGAGGGGAGCGAGCTCCTCCTCGGCCGGAGCTACCTCCGGATGCCCGACGACGTCGCGGCGTCGGATGAGGCGGCCCGCACACGCTGGCTCCTCAAGCACGGGGGCATCGTCGGGGTCCGCGGCCTCGGGGGCTTTCACATCGCAGCGAATGCGGAGCTCGGCGCGACGGTCCGGGCGCTGCGCGAGAAGAAGGACCGTCCCGCCAAGCCGTTCGCCATCATGTGCCGCTCGCTCGCGGTCGCTCGTCAGCTCGTGGAGATCGACCCGAACGAGGAGCAGGCGCTCACGAGTCCCTGGAGCCCCATCGTGCTGCTGAGGCGTCGGAGGGACGCGGAGCGCGCGCTCGCCGCAAACGTCGCGCCGAACAACGCCTACCTCGGCGTGATGCTCCCGTACGCGCCGGTCCATCATCTGCTGTTCGACGACGATCTCGAGGTGCTCGTCATGACGAGCGCCAACGTCTCGGGCGAGCCGATCATCGCCGACGTCGGGACGGCGCTCGAGCGCCTGGGCGGCATCACGCGCACGCACCTGACGCACGACCGCGACATCGTCAATCGCAGCGATGACTCGATCGTGTTCGTCGAGGTCGGCAGGACGAACATGAGCCGGCGCTCGCGGGGATACGCGCCGTATCCGATCGACCTGCCGGAAGGGGATGAGGCGAGTTCGGAGCACGCGGCGAGCAGCGAGGTGAGTGGTGGCGGCGAGCAGGATGCCGCGTCCGCGCCGGACGCGCGTCGCGCCGACCACGTCACCGTGCTCGCCGCAGGGACCGAGCTCAAGAACACGTTCACGCTCCTCGACGGCTCGCGCGCGTACGTCAGCCAGCACATCGGCGACATGGAGAACCAGGCGACGCTCGACTTCTACGAGGAGATGCTCGAGCGGTTCCTCCGCTGGTTCCGCCTCACACCCGGTGTGGTCGCGCACGACCTCCACCCGGACTACCTCGCAACCCGCTTCGCGAAGCGTTTCGCGGAGGAACGCGGCGTCCCGCTCGTCGGCGTGCAACACCACCACGCGCACATCGCCGCCGTGATGGCCGAGAACGGCGTGACCGCGCCCGTCATCGGCCTCGCGCTCGACGGGACCGGCTACGGGACCGACGGCGCCATCTGGGGCTGCGAGTTCATGCTCGCCGAGCGGGGCGACTTCGAGCGCGCCGGGCACCTGAAGTACATCCCGCTGCCGGGCGGCGACGCGGCCATCCGCCACCCGTACCGCGTCGCGCTCTCGCATCTGCATGCGGCGGGCGAGGTCGGCTTCGCCGACTGGGGGAGGAAGCTCTTCCCGCTCGTCGACGAGAGTGAGGTGAATCTCGTCGCGCAGCAGATCGAGAAGCGGGTCAACTGCATCGATACCTCGAGCGCGGGCCGGCTCTTCGACGCGGTCTCGGCGCTCCTCGGCGTCTGCGCGGAGATAACGTACGAGGCGCAGGCCGCCATCGAGCTCGAGTCGCTCATCGACCGGAGAACGGCGAGCGTCACCGAGGGTCCGTACTACCCGTTCGAACTCGGGCCGGGCAACACGGCGGACGGACGCGAGCGAGGGTTCGTCATCGACGCCGGCCCGGCGGTGCTGGCGGTCCTGGGCGACGTCGCCATGGGCACCGACCGCCGCGTCGTCGCCGAGGCGTTCCACAACACGGTCGCGCGGTTCTCGTTCGAGGCCGCCCGCTGGATCGCGAAGGTCTCGGGGATCACGACCGTGGCGCTCTCGGGCGGCGTGTTCCAGAATCGCTACCTCCTGGCCTCGCTCGTCGAGCTGCTCGAACGAGGCGGATTCAGGGTACTCCTGCACCGGGAGGTCCCGACGAACGACGGCGGCGTCTCGCTGGGGCAGGCGGTCGTGGGTGGCGAGCGAGCGCGTGGAGGGCTAGAATAGGGTGAGGATGTCAGGCTTGCTCGACAGGAGCGCGTCGTAGCCGAACTCGTCTTTTGGGGGGCGAATCATGTGTCTCGCGGTACCAGGCAGGATCCTCGAGGTCGAGGGAACGACGGGGCGGGTCGACTTCAACGGCGTCAGCCGTGACGCCGACCTGACGCTCCTGCCGGACGCCGAGGCCGGTGACTACATTCTCGTGCACGCCGGGTTCGCCATCCAGAGGCTCGACGAGGCCGAGGCGAAGGAGACGCTCAAGCTCTTCGCCGAGCTCGCCGAGGCGCTCGAGGAGGACGACCGTCGTTCCGACGGCTCGATCGGGCGCGGCGCTCCAGATGATCACGACCGTCGTTCCGGCGGCGCCGCGGATGATCACGACCGTCGTTCCGACGCCGCTCCGACGGAGCGCAAGGCCGACCGGGAGCGTTCATGACCGGCGGCATCGACTTCGCAGCCTTCCGTTCCGAACCGGCGGCGCGCGCGCTCGTCGGCCGCATCGAGAAGCTCGTCGACCGCGCCGGCGGCACGCGCGAGCACCCCGTCGCTTTCATGGAGGTCTGCGGCACGCACACCGTCGCCATCTCGCGGTTCGGCCTGCGTGCCATGCTCCCCGAGGGACTGCGCCTGCTCTCAGGACCGGGCTGCCCGGTCTGCGTCACCCCGCTCATCGAGATCGACCGGTCGATCGAGGCGGCGAGGCGGCCGGACGTCATCGTCGCTACGTTCGGGGACATGATGCGCGTCCCGGGTTCGAACGGCTCGCTCGAATCGGTGCGCGCCGAGGGCGCCGACGTCCGCATCGTGTACAGCCCGATGGACGCGCTCGAGACCGCGCGCAGGAACCCCGCGAAGCTCGTCGTGTTCCTGGGCGTCGGCTTCGAGACGACCTCGCCCATCATCGCGGCGACGATCGTGGCCGCCGCGCGCGAGGGGCTCGGGAACTTCGCGGTCCTGCCGTTCTTCAAGACGGTCCCGAAGGCGCTCGACATGCTGGCCGCCGTTCCGGGCAGACCGCTGGACGGGTTCATCTGCCCGGGGCACGTGAGCGTCATCATCGGGTCGGACGCGTACCTCCCCGTCGCGCGCGAGCGCAACATCCCGTGCGTCGTGACGGGCTTCGAGCCGCTCGACATCCTCGCGGGCGTCGTGATGCTGCTCGAACAGGCGGTCTCGATCCGCGAGGGGACCGGGAGTGCGGCGGTCGCGGTGCAGTACTCGCGGGCCGTCACGGCCAGGGGAAACGTCACGGCGCAGGGACTTCTGGACGATGTGTTCGCGGTGTGCGACGCGGAGTGGCGTGGCATCGGCGGGGTGCCCGGGACCGGCTACGCGCTCTCGCGGAGGTACGAGACGTTCGACGCGACGCGGCGTCTCGACCTGGACGTCCCCGAGCCGGCGGGCGAGCGCGGGTGCATCTGCGGCGAGATCATGCTCGGTCGGAGCCTGCCGCCCGACTGCCCGCACTTCGGCACGACGTGTACGCCGCGGTCGCCGGTCGGGCCGTGCATGGTGTCGACCGAAGGGTCGTGCGCGGCGTTCTACAAGTACGAGCGAGGCTAGGCGACGCCCGTGACGCGACCGGCGCGCCGCGAACGCGCCGGAGGCACGCGTGCGGCACGGGCACACGGAGGCACGCGCGCGGCACGAGCATACGGAGGCACGGTGCGCGAGAAGAAGATCAGGCTGGCCCACGGGAGCGGCGGGACGCTCATGCACGAGCTCATCGAGGAGCTCATCGTCGGCAAGCTCGGCAACCCGGCGCTCGACGGACTCGACGACGCTGCGGAGATCCCGGACCTGGGCGGACACGCGGTCGAGGGCGGAAGGCTCGCGTTCACGACGGACTCGTTCGTCGTGCAGCCGCTCTTCTTCCCGGGCGGCGACATCGGGACGCTCGCCGTCGCGGGAACCGTCAACGACCTCTCGATGAAGGGCGCGAAACCGCTCTACCTGACGCTCGGGCTCGTGCTCGAGGAGGGCATGCCGATGGCCGACCTCGAGCGCGTGCTCGACTCGATCGCGCGGACCGCAAAGGGCGCGGGTGTGGCCATCGCCGCCGGCGACACGAAGGTCGTCGAGCGGGGCGCGGTCGGTGGGATGATCGTCAACACGGCCGGCATCGGGTTCATCGCCGACGGCGTCCACATCGCCGGCGCGCGCGCGACCGACGGTGACGTCGTGATCGTCTCGGGCACCATCGGCGACCACGAGACGGCCATCCTCGTAGCGCGCGAGGAGCTCGCGCTCGACCAGCCGGTCGAGAGCGACTGCGCGTGCCTGAGCGGCATCGTGGCGCGGGTGCTCGACGCGGCCGGTGACGTCCACGTGCTGCGCGACCCGACGCGAGGGGGTCTGGGCACGACCCTCAACGAGATCGCATCACGCTCGGGCGTCGGTATCACGATCCGCGAGGATGACATTCCCATCCGGAAGGACGTCCGGTCGGTCTGCGACATTCTGGGGTTCGACCCGCTCTACATGGCCAACGAGGGGAAGGTCATCGTCATCGCGCCGGCGGCCGAGGCGGATACGGTTCTGGCCGCGCTCCGGAGCGACCCGCTCGGCGCCGAAGCCGCGGTCATCGGCGAGGTCGGGGGCGAGCCCGGCGTGCGGCTCAGGACGTCGGTCGGGGGACTGCGCCCGCTGCTGATGCTCGAGGGCGTTCAGCTCCCGCGCATCTGCTGACCGCGTCGTCCCGGCCACGCGCGACGGGCCCAAGCGCCCTGGGACGGGATGGTAATCGGCGAACGACACGGGGAGGAAGCGACGTGCACGAGCTCTCAGTCTGCCAGAGCATGCTCGACATCGTCGGCAGGACGATGCAGGAGCATCCCGGGGCGAAGCTCCGGACGATCCGGCTGGACATCGGGAAGGGCTCGACCATCGAGCCGATCCTGCTCAAGGACGCGTTCGAGATCCTCGCGGACAAGGGGCCTTTCGCGGGGGTGACGCTCGACATCAACGTCATCCCTATCGGAGGCAGCTGCCGCGCATGCGGGAAGTCGTTCACCTACAAGGAGATGGCGCTGGGCTGTCCCGAGTGCGGCTCCACCGATATTGTCATCGAGGCCGGCATGGAGCTCGACATCCGCGAGCTCGAGATCGACGAACCGGAGGACGGCCGGCGGTCGGCCGCCTGAGAGACACCCCGGGCCCGAGCGAGGCGCGGCCCGAACACGAAGGAAGCGAGAACATAGGAGACAGCAGTGACGAAGGTCAACATCGAGAAGAGGATACAGAGCGACAACGAGGCTGTGGCCGAGCGGAACCGCCGCGCCTTCACCGAGGCCGACACGTTCGTGCTCAACATCATCAGCTCGCCGGGCGCCGGGAAGACGACGTTGCTCGAGGCGACGCTCGACCGGCTCGCCGGCGAGTTCAACATCCTCGTCATCGAGGGCGACGTCTCGACCGAGCGCGACATGGACCGCGTCCGCGCACACGGCGCGGGCGGCGTGCAGATCAACACGGGCGGCGGGTGTCACCTGAGCGCCAACATGGTCGCCGAGGTCCTGCCCCGGCTCGACCTCGCGTCGGCCGATCTCGTGTTCATCGAGAACGTCGGCAACCTCATCTGCCCGGCGACCTACGACCTCGGCGAGGACGTCCGCATGGTGCTGCTCTCGACGACGGAGGGCGACGACAAGCCGATGAAGTACCCGGCCATCTTCCACGAATCCCGGATGGCCGTCGTCAACAAGATCGACCTCCTTCCGCACCTCGCGTACGACGTCGAGCGGGCGGAGAGAGAGGTCAGCGTCCTCAACCCGGACTGCGAGATCATGCGCGTCTCCGCGCTCACGGGCGAGGGTATGGACGCGTGGTGCGACTGGATCCGGGCGAAGCTCGCGGAGAAGCGGGCGGGATAGGCGCCGGCGGACCGGCGCGAAGCGCGCGGGAGGAGTCCTCATGATGCGCTGGCTGTCATCGATGCGCACGGCGGTCCGGCTGCTCGTGGCGATCACGGGCCTCGCCGTCGTCGGCGTCCTCATCGGCCAGCAGATGCCGCCCCAGGCGTACGTCGACCGGTACGGGCACGCGCTCGGCACGATCATCTTCCGCGCGGGTCTCGGGAACGTCTTCCGGACCTGGTATTTCGCGGCCCTGGCCGGGCTCCTCACGCTCTCGACCGTCGTCTGCTCGCTCCGGCGCATCGCGGGCCTCGTGCGTTCGCCGAACCGGCGCATCCGCACGCTGGGCTCGCTCGTCACGCACCTCTCGATAGCGCTCATCGCGGCGGGCGCCGTCTGGACGGGCGTCGGCGGGTTCCGGACGGCCGCACCGCGGTACATGGAGGCCGGGGACGTCATGGATGTTCCCGGTGGCGACTTCTCCATCCGCGTGGACGCCGCGAGGACCGAGTTCACGGAGGAGGGCGTGCTCTCGGAGTATCTCTCCGACGTGACCGTGCTCGAGGACGGCGTGGCCGTGCGCAGGCATCGCATCGAGGTGAATCACCCCCTCGTTCACCACGGCATCGGGGTCTACCAGTTCGAGATGCTGCCCTCGGCGCGCTCTATTGACGAAGCTCTCCTGGGCATCGTCGTCCCGGCGACCGGCGACGATGAGAGGCCTCTTCACGCCGAGGTCCCGGCGCGTCCGTATGAGCGGACGCCGGTGCCTGAGACCGACCTCTCGGTCGAAGTGCTGGAGTTCCTGGCCGATTTCACGTATGATATCGAGACGAGAACTGCCGGGCTGGCCTCGCCGAGGCACGAGAACCCGGCGGTTTTCGTACAGGTCTGGGAGGGCGGCCGGCTCGCGGGTGAGCAGTGGGTCTTCGCCGGCACGCCCGGCCACGAGGCGGAGGGGATGCCGTGTCGTCTCTTCTTCCTCGACTACCGGCCCGACTTCGATCTCGGCCTGACGCGGTTCGAGTTCACGCGTCAGCCGGGGACCCCGCTCCTTTTCACCGGGTTCGCCGCGCTCTCTCTGGGGCTGTGCCTGACGTTCTGGACGCGGCACGCGCCCCCCGGCGCGCAGGGGGATGACTGATGGGACAGAACCCCGACATGCCGCTCTTCTGGATCGCGCTGTGGTGCTACCTCGGGAGCACGGTCGTGGCGTGCGTGTACGCCGGGGTTCGCAGACCGGCCGTCCGCCGGATCGTCTTCGCACTGACGCTCGCCGGGTTCCTCGCGAACACGGCCGCGCTCGCCGTCCGGTCCGTCCTCTCCGGGCATCCACCCGTGACCGGGCTCTTCGAGTACATGGTCCTGTTCGCGTGGGCCATCGTGCTCGGCTTTCTCCTGCTCTGGCGGAGGAAGGGGCTCGAGCTGGTGTCGGTCTTCGGAGCGACGGCCGGCGCGCTGGCGCTCGCCATGGCGTCCCTCTTCCCGGCGCGGATCGAGCAGCAGCTCATTCCGGCGCTCCAGAGCTACTGGCTCTGGATCCACGTCTCGCTCGCCGTACTCGCCGAGGCGGCGTTCACGGTAGCGTTCGTCGCGTCCGTGATGTACCTCATCGGGGAGTCGCGCGGGTTCCGCGGCATGCCCGCGGCGAAGACGCTCGACGCGGTCACCTATCGCGCCATCGGCGTCGGGTTCCCGCTCTTCACGATCGGTGCGCTCTTCGCCGGCGCCATCTGGGCGGAGAGGGCCTGGGGTTCGCCGTGGTCGTGGGACCCGAAGGAGACGAGTTCGCTCATCGTCTGGTTCATCTACGCGATCTACCTCCACGCGAGATTCGTACGAGGGTGGAAGGGGCGCGGAGCCGCGTGGCTGTCGGTGCTCGGCTACGCGATGACGATCTTCACGATCCTCGGGAGCCGGTTCCTGGGCGGGCTGCACTCCTACGGGGTGTAGCTCCGCGCGCGGACCCGTCGGAAGAGCGCCGCGGCGCACGCCGGGCTCGGCGCGAATCGGCCTGGCGCGCGCGGACACCCGGACGGAGGCGACGTGACCGACGAACGACGACGGATGCTGCGCTCGTGGCTGCCCGCCATCATGTGGACGGTCGTGATCTTCGGTCTGTCCTCGATGACGGTGTTCGCGAGCACCATCATCAAGTTCAATATGATCGACAAGCTCGCGCACTCGATCGAGTACGGTGGGCTCGGTGTTTTCCTGACCGTGGGCTACCGCGGGACGTTCACCGACGATCGCCGCCGGCGGTGGGTGACGCCGTTCGTCATCGCCACTGGTCTTCTCGTCGGGGTGCTCGACGAGCTCTATCAGTTCACCGTCCCCGGGCGGTCCGTCGAGTTCTACGACTGGTGTGCCGACGCGGTCGGCGTCGTGCTGGGCAATCGCCTCGCGACCGAGTTCTTCCGCTGGCGCGCCGGTGAGCCGAAGCGGCACGCGCCGGCGGACCGGCCGTAGCCCGAGCTCGCGGAGCAAGCCGGCCCCGAGGGGCGGGCACACGAACCCATCGAGCAAGGACGACGCACATGAAGTACAAGGCGCCGAGAGGAACGCAGGACGTCCTGCCGGTCGACAGCTGGAAGTGGGAGCGGGTCGAGCAGGTGTTCCGCGAGACCGCCGCGCGGTTCGGCTACGAGGAGATCCGCACGCCGGTCTTCGAGGAGACGGAGCTCTTCGCGCGGGGTATCGGGGATGCGACCGACATCGTGAGGAAGGAGATGTACACCTTCGAGGACCGAAAGGGTCGGAGTCTCACGCTTCGTCCCGAGGGTACGGCCGGCGTCGTGCGCGCGTACGTGGAGCACGCGATGGGACGCGGCGCGCGTGTCACGAAGCTCAGGTACTTCTGTCCGATGTTCCGCTATGAGCGGCCGCAGGCCGGGCGGTACCGCCAGTTCTGGCAGTGGGGCCTCGAGGCGCTCGGGTCGTTGAACCCGGCCATCGACGCCGAGATCATCCATTTCTCGGTGAGCTTCTTCGCGGGACTCGGCATCCGGAACACCGGTGCGAAGATCAACAGCGCCGGCTGTCCGGTGTGCACGCCGGACTACAACGAGCTTCTTCGGAAGCAGCTCAAATCCTCGCTCGGACAGTTCTGCGAGGACTGCCGGGAGCGCTACGACCGCAACCCGCGGCGGATGTTCGACTGCAAGAACCCGGGTTGCCAGGAGCTTCTCGCGAACGCCCCGTCCATCCTCGACGCGCTCTGCGACGAGTGCCGCGAGCACTTCGAGGATGTGAAGGCGCACCTCGACGCCGTCGGGGTCCCGTATGAGATCGATTCGAAGATGGCGCGAGGTCTCGACTACTACACGAAGACCATCTTCGAGGTTCACTACGACAAGCTGGGCGCGCAGAACGCGCTTTGCGGCGGAGGCCGGTACGACGGTCTCGTCGAGGAGCTGGGCGGCCCGGCGACGCCCGCGTGCGGCGTATCCTCCGGTGTCGAGCGCCTGGTCATGGCGCTCGAGGAGGAGGACGCCTTCGGAGAGAACGCCCCCGCGCCCGATGTCTATCTCGTCGCGGGGGAGGGCGATACGGGCTCATCGAACGTCGAGCTGGCGGCGAGGCTGCGCGAGCGGTTCGCCGTCGAGATGGATTACCAGGGCCGGAGCCTCAACAAGCAGATGCAGGAGGCCGGAAAGCTCGGCGCCCGGTTCGTTGTCGTGAACAACGGCCCCGGCGCGCCGCTTCGCGTCCGTGAGAGCGGGACCGGCTGGGAGACCGAGGCGAAGGCCGACACGGTGGCCGACATTCTGACCGATCGGATGAACGACTGACAACACGGAGCCACGATCCTATGAAGCTCGAACCTCTCGGAGCAGTCAAGCGAACACACACGTGCGGCGAGCTCAGGGCCGACGACGCCGGCGAGTCCGTAGTGCTGATGGGTTGGGTGCACAGGCGGCGCGATCTCGGAGGCCTCCTCTTCGTCGACCTTCGCGACCGGTACGGCGAAACGCAGATCGTGTTCCATCCGGAGACCGACGCCGCGCTCTTCGAGGCGGCGGGGGAGCTGGGGGCGGAGTACGTGATCGCCGTCGAGGGCGAGGCGGGCGTGCGGCCGGACGGCACCATCAACAGGGACATGCCGACGGGCGAGGTCGAGGTCGCCGTGAAGAGCATGAAGGTTCTCAACGACTGCCGGACGCCGCCGTTCGTGCTCGAGGAGCCCATCAAGGCGAGCGACGAGCTCCGTCTGGAGTACCGCTACCTCGATCTCAGGCGTCCGCACATGCAGGAGCGACTGCTCGCGCGGCACAGGGCCGCCATCGCGGCGCGCAATTACCTCGCGGAGCTCGGGTTCCTCGAGATCGAGACGCCGATGCTCGCCAAGAAGACGCCTGAGGGCGCGCGCGATTTCATCGTGCCGTCGCGCGTTCATCCGGGCAAGGTCTACGCGCTGCCGCAGTCGCCGCAGCTCTACAAGCAGATCCTCATGGTCAGCGGCTGCGACCGCTACTTCCAGATCGCGCGCTGCCTGCGCGACGAGGACCTGAGGGCCGATCGGCAGTACGAGCACACGCAGATCGATATCGAGATGAGCTTCGCGACGCAGGACGACGTCTTCACGATGACCGAGGGGCTCATGGCGGCCATGTGGAAGGCGGTCAACGGCGTCGTTCTCGAAACACCGTTCCCGCGGCTCTCGTACGCCGAGGCGATGTCGCGGTTCGGCTCGGACAAGCCGGACACGCGGTTCGGTGTGGAGCTTGTCGACGTCTCGTCGATCGTCGCGGAGAGCGAGTTCAAGGTGTTCAGCGGCGCGGTCGCGGCCGGCGGGTCGGTGAAGTGCATCGCCGCGCCCGGCTGCGCGAGCTGGTCTCGGAAGGACATCGATAACCACGAAGAGCTCGTCAAGAAGTGGGGCGCGAAGGGTCTTGCATGGGCGAAGGTCGAGCGCGATGGCCTCACCGGAGGCATCAGCAAGTTCCTCCAGCCGAACGAGGCGACCGCGATCATCGAGGCGGCCAAAGCCTCCGAAGGCGACATCCTGCTCTTCTGCGCCGATCGGACGAAGCTCGTGCACGACGTTCTCGGGAGGCTCAGGCTCGCCGTGGGCGCCGAGCTGGACCTCATCCCGGAGGACAGGCTGAACTTCCTCTGGGTGACCGACTTCCCGCTCTTCGCGTTCAACGACGACACAAAGTCGTGGGAGGCGGAGCATCACATGTTCACGATGCCGCGCGAGGAGGACATGGAGCACATCGAGAGCGACCCTGGCCGCGTGCACGGTCAGCTCTACGACCTCGTCCTCAACGGCGTTGAGATGGCGTCGGGTTCGATCAGGATCCACCGCCGGGACATCCAGGAGCGCGTCATGGCGGTCGTGGGGATGTCCGGCGAGGACGCGGAGCGACGCTTCGGCTTCCTTCTGAAGGCGTTCGACTACGGCGCGCCGCCGCACGGCGGGATCGCGCCGGGCCTGGACCGCATCGTGATGATGCTCACGGGAGAGGACTCGATTCGCGACGTCATCGCCTTCCCGAAGACCTACAAGGGACTCTCGCTCATGGATGGTTCGCCGTCCGAGCCCGAGCCCGAGGTCATGAAGGAGATCGGGATCCGGTTTGTCGAGGAGAAGAAGTAGCCCGAAGCGGCCGGCGCCACGGGAGGCCTCGCGGGCGACGCGCCCAGCCGGACCGACCGATGCGGGCGCGATCCGGGTCCGGGTCGCCCCGGCCGTGATCGTCTGGGCGGCCGTCGGGACGGCCGCGGGCGCCGTCGAGGGGCTCCTCGTCGCGCGCGGGCACGGCTACTACTTCAACGCCACGGGTCCGCTCTTCTCGTTCCTGTACCTGCCGGCGATCGCCTACGCGGTCGCCGGCGTTCTCATCGGCGCGCTGGTCTTCCTCGCCGCGCTCCCGTTCGTCCGCTCGACGAGCCGCGCGCTCGAATGGTCCACCTCACTCTGCCTTCCGTTCTTCATCTTCCTCTTCTGGGGCTCCGCTCTGGACGGGCGCTTCTTCGGCACGATCGGGAACGCGCTCGGTCACATCGGCATGGTCGGCGTGGCGCTGGTCTCACTCGTCGTCGGTCGTCGGATGCGCGTCCGGGTCGCCGTCCGAAGCGCGGCAACCGTCGGGGCCGCCGTCCTGGTCGTTGCGGGGCTTCTGGCCTGGCTCACCGTGCCGCACGGGAGCCCCGACGGAACCCGGCCGTCCGGGAGCCCCGACGGAGTCCGGCCGCACGGGAGCCCCGACGGAACCCGGCCGCACGGGAGCCCCGATGGGACCCGGTCGTCCGGGAGCGCGCTGAGCGCGGAGGCCGACGCGGGGCGCCCCAATATCCTGCTCGTGACGATCGATACGCTCCGCTGGGACCGGACGGTCTGCGGACGCGGCATTCGACCGGGCGACGACGCGGGCGAAGCCGATGCCGGTGCCCCCGGCGCGCCTCTCACCCCGAACCTCGACGCGGTCGGCGCGGCGGGCGTCGTCTTCGAGAACGCGGTCGTCCCCGAGGTGGTCACCGACCCCAGCCACGCGTCGCTCCTCACCGCGCTCCCGCCCTGGGAGCACGGCGTCGTCCGGAACGCCATGCCGCTTCGGACCGACGTCCCGGTGATGGCGGAGCGCATGGCCGACGCCGGGTACGCGACCGCGGCGTTCGTGAGCGTCGAGCATCTCGACGGCCACATCTCGCACCTGAGCCGCGGGTTCGGGCGATACGCCGACTGCGGATGGGAGGACCGCTATCGCCATCACGTCGGCGGCCGCGTGCTCGCAAGACACGCGGGCGGGCTCTTTGCTCACGAGCGCAACGCGCGCGAGGTCGTCGGGGAGGCGACTCCGTGGATCACGCAGAAGGCGGACGCGGGTGAGGCGTTCTTCGCGTGGGTTCACATCTTCGATCCGCACATGCCCTACACGAATCACGAGACCGGACGCACGTTCACGCTGGCCGATCGGGACGCGCTCGTCGGTCGGGGGGCTGAGGCGGAGGAGGCGTACGATTCCGAGGTGCGCTTCGCGGACAGGGCGCTGGGCGTCCTGCTGGACGCGGTGGAGCAGGCCGGGGTCAGGGAGAGGACGATCGTGTGCGTCACGTCCGACCACGGCGAACACATGGCGGAGGACCACGTCGGGCCGGAGGACTGGTTCGGCCACGTGGACGTCTTCGACGAGGTCTGCCGCGTGCCGCTCGTCATGGCCGGCCCCGGTCTGGATGCCGGGAGGCGCATCTCCGATCAGGTCTCGACGATGGACGTGGCGCCGGCGCTCCTGGCGGCGGCCGGCGTCGCCAGGCCCCTCGGCACGGGCGTGTCAGCGCTTCAGCCTGTGCCCAGGCCGCTGGTGACCCTGGCCAACCCCCATCGGGGTCTCGACCACCGCTCGGTGCGGGACGGTCGGTGGAAGCTCATGGAGCGGGGCGGTCTCCCCGTGATGCTCTTCGACCTCGCGGGCGATCCCAATGAAATGGTGAATGTGATTCAGGACAGCCCCGAGGTCCTCTCGCGCCTGGCGCCGGTGCTCGCCGAGACCCCTCGCCCAGAGGGGTTCGGAGCCTCCGGCGATGCCGGAGAGCCCATGGACTCCGCCCTCCGCGAGATGCTCGAGGCGCTCGGGTACGTGGAGTAGCTGAGCGGGAGGGCAATCGACGCATCGCATCCTGTAACTTGCTGCTGCTACAGTAATTGCGCAGATGCCAGGCGGGCCGTGTGGGCCGTCCGATCGCCAAATGGAGCTTGACACCCTAGCGGGCCTCTGTTAGCTTAAGTCCTGCGAACGCAGGTATTTCGGGAGCTTTGCGCGCGGCAGCGCGCAGAGCGTGTGTCATTGTATGTTGGAAGGGGGTGCCACGCGATGGCAAGGAAGACCGGGGGGGTTTTCGCTCTCGCCACGCTGCTCCTTGTCCTCAGTATCGGTATTCTGGGCTGCGGCCCGAAGCCGCATTGCGAGGGCGCGTACGTGACTGAGGTGCAGGCGGCGCAGGACGAGTACGACGCCGCTTCCGCCGAACTCGAGTCCGTGCGCGCGGAGCGCGCCGATCTCGAGGCCGAGGTCACGGCGACCAGGAGCGAGATCGCAGAGCTGGAAGGACAGCCCGCTGAGCTGGAGGCGAGGCTGCATGAGCTGAAGAAGGGCAGCGGCCGATAGCCGCGAGCGAACGAAAGGGATACGACCAATGCTGCGAAGGATAACAGTGGTGCTGGTTCTCCTGGTCGCTCTCGCGCTCGTGACCGGCTGCGGCTCCGGAGTTCAGCGGACCGCCGACCCGAGCGCCGGCGACTTCTATACGGAAGAGGAGTACCAGAAGCTCTCGAAGGACCAGCGCGAGGCGTACTGCGCCGAGCTGCTGGCCGAGTACGAGGACATGGAGGACAGCGCGGCAACGGCGCAGAACAACATCGCGGCCGAGCAGCGCGCGATCGGCGATCTGGAGACCGAGATGGCGAGGCTTCAGCCCGAGCTCATGGGGCTCAGGGGTGAGGTAGAGTCGCTCGAGAGCGAGATCGCGTGGTACGAAGGACTGCCGCGCATCTACGTTGTCCAGAAGGGCGATTTCCTCTACAAGATCGCTGAGATGGAGCAGATCTACGCGGATCCGCTCAAGTGGAAGCGGATCTATCGCGCGAACCGCGAGCTCATCCAGGACCCGAATCTGATCTACCCGGACTGGGAGCTCACGATCCCGCGCGACTGGCCGCACACGTATACGGTCGGCACGGGCGAGAACCTCTGGCGGATCGCCGGCTACTGGGAGATCTACGGCGATTCCAGGAAGTGGAACGTCATCTACGAGGCGAACACGGACCAGATCAGCAACCCCGACGTGATCCAGCCGGGGATGGTGCTGACGATCCCGCGCTAGGCGGGGGGTCTTGCTGGCGGATTGTTCCGCCGGCGCGTCTCAGCGTGTGGTGTGGCGACCTCGGATGGAGGGCCGCCCGGCTGCCAGGCGATGGCATCAGAAACTGGCTCCTGGTTCCCGGCACGCCGGGGCCAGGAGCCCGTTTTCGTTAGATACTCTCTTCGCGGTCAAGCGGTCAGTGCATAGAACCTCTCTCCG
>CAZAQL010000021.1:0-28193 GCA_964487295.1 uncultured bacterium
CGGCTCAAGCCGCGCCCGCGCGATCTCTCCGAAAGCCACGCGGAGCGACCCTCGTTCGGCATGCTCGATGTCGACCGCATCATCCGTGACGCCGCGAATCACGCCGGTCAGAACGCTCCCGATGCCCTCGAGCGGCGTTCGCAGGACAAGGCGGGCCACGCGACCCGCGAAGTGTACGTACTCCCGGGGCTTGAGCAACGCGTGGTCGAGTCCCGGCGAGCTGACCTCGAGCGAGTAGGCCCCTTCGAGCGGGTCCTCCGCGTCGAGAAGATACGAGAGTTCCCGGCTTACCGAGCTGCAGTCATCTATCGTCACGCCGCGCTCGTGGTCTATCGTGAAGCGGAACGTGCGACGACCGTGCTCCCGGACCTCGCGGACGTCTACCAGCTTGAAACCCATGCCGCGGATGGCGGCCTCTGTGAGCTCGTAGAGCCTCTCATCATATGCCGCCACGGTCGCTTCTCCAGGCCCAGACACCCAAAAAGTGGGCCGACCGCCCACTTCCCAATGTGAACTTAGCATGCTTGCCCGGAGCGCGCAAGCGAAAACTCCGCGGGGATGAACGACTTGCACCGCGTTGTGCGTACGAGGGGGCAGCGGGAGAGCGCGCGTCTCAGGCGTGCTTCCATCGAAGCCCGGACCGTCACGCGGACGCGCCACGGGACCACGGGGTGGTTCTCAGAGAGAGAGACCGGTCGACCCGTTAGAGGGAGTAGAGGAACTCCGTGACGGCCTCTCCCACCTCACGGAGACTCGATGGACAGCACTTGTCGGGTGTGTCCTCATGGGTGTGCCAGTACGGATAGTCGAGGTCGATGAGGACGATGGCCTCAAGGCCGGCCTGGATGAGAGGGACGTGGTCGTCGTAGATGGCGATGCCCGTCCGCCGCGAGAAGGAGGTCGATCCCGCCCGCTCGGCAGCTGCCCAGACGAGCTCGACGAGCTCCGGGGAGGCGCTCCTCGAGTACGGCTCCCTCGGGATGTCGAGGTCGCAGTCACCGACCATGTCCACCACGACGGCGTACCGCGGGCAGTAGGATCCCATCCGCGCGGCGTAGTAGGACGATCCCAGGCACCAGGCTCCCAGCCCGCCCTCGTCGCCGCCGTCCTCGGCGTCGAACAGCACTATGTCCACACCGACACCCGGCGGTCGCTCGGCGACCAGTCTTCCCACCTCGAGCAGCACCGCGACGCCAGACGCTCCGTCGTTCGCGCCAAGGATCGGTTCGCCGCGACGCGCGGGGTCCGGGTCGCGCTCAGCCACCGCGCGCGTGTCCCAGTGCGCTCCCAGGAGAACCCTCTCACTGCACTCCGGCCTGTAGGAGGCCACGATATTGGCAAGCTCAAGCTCCCGGTCCCCCACGCGATGCGTGAACTCCTGAACCGTCACCTCATCCGCCGACTCGGACAGCCTGGCCACAAGCCACTCTCTTGCCAGATCGTGCCCGGCGCTCCCCGGATACCGCGGGCCGAAGTCACACTGGGCGACCAGATCGGCGTACGCCCGGTCTCCGTCGAACGCGGGACGCCCGCCACACCCGATCGATGCCACGAGGGGAATGATGAGGAGAACCGCGCAGGAGGCGGCGGTCATGCGCGTCCGGGCGGGCATCAGAATTTGAACTCCGCGGAGAGGTGGACGCCGATCGTCCGGCGCGTCTGGTCGCGCTTCTCATCGCGGTTCTGCGCGAAGCTGATCTGGAGGCCGCCGGAGACGCTCCGGGAGAAGCTGTACGTCGCATCGGCGATAATGGAGTACTCGCGCGTCGCCGACGTCGGCTCGACGGTCGCCAGGAGCTCCTCGCTCTGAGCGGTCCGGGACTGCTTGGACGATGTCCTGAACGTGAGGGACGTATCGAGATTGCTCTCGAACTTGAGCTTCTGGCCGAAGAACGGGAGCTTAAGGCCCTGCGGCGCGGAGAAGCGGTAGTTCATCGTGAGACTCATCGAACTCGTCACGTCCTCGGTCACCGAGCCGACGCCACTCAGACTGAAGGTGTTGGCCCGCTTTCTGTCCCACGAGAAACTGCTCGTGAGGCCGTTGGTGAGAGTGGCGTCGACCGAGACGACCGGGTTGAGCGCGAACGAGTTGCCCTTCGCCGTCGGCTCGCCCACGGGACCCGAGTACGAGCGGCGATACTCGACGCCGCTTCTGGCGCGCATGGACTTGAAAAGCCCCGAGAGCGGCCCGACGCGCTCGAGACCGGACCATGACAGCGTGCCCTTCGTGGTCTCGTTCATCGACTCCGTCTGCGTCACGAGAGAGACCGAGTCGGAGACGGCGTTCTTGTACCAGCGGCTCGTGATCGAGTGCTTGTAGTCACCCTTGATCCTGATGTTGCTCGTCAGCTTGACGCCGGTCCCCGCATCGTATGTCGTCTCGAGGGTCCGGTCGTCGGCGTCCTCGGAGTCCGAGAGCCCGAGTCTGTACGACCAGCCGGGCATGCTCTCGTAGGATATCCGATCGAACCGGGAGTTTCGCTTGACCGAGTAGCGGCCCTCGATGGCGTCCATGCTCCGAACGAACCCGAGAACCGGATCGATGAGAGCGCCGAGCCCCGGTCCTCCTGTCTCATCCTCTTCGACCGCATCCGCTCCCGACGCGTCGTCGCCCCCTCCGTTCTCATCGGGGTCCGCACCGTCCGACACCTCTCCGTCGTCCCCACGACCCCGCTCGTTCCCGGATGCCTCGTCATCCCGACCGGATGGCGCGCGGTCGGGCCGGCTGCGGCGGCTCGGCGCGCTCGTCTGCGGTGTTCCAAGGAGCTTCTTGAGATCGAAGCTCGCTCTGACCTGGTGGTTGCTCTGCGCCCGCAGATTGCGCACGTCAGGCGGGTCTCCTGCGCGCCGCACCTCGGGACCGTGGTTGTCCGTGAACGTCGAGCTGAAGCTGTATTGCGGCGAGAGCCACTGGCCGAACTTCGGGTTGAAGCTGACGCTGTTGGAGTACTGCCGCTCCGTCTCGATTCCGATGTTGATGCCGCCCCAGGGACGGTACTCCTGACCCAGGTCGCGTTTGAAACCGACCGTGTGCGTCGTCCGGAGGTTCTCCAGGAACTGGAAGTCGATGTTGGCGTCGCCGTTCCACTTCTTGTCGAACGTGTTGCTCCGCCTCGTCTGCGCTCCCTCGCTGTTGATGTCGTAGTTCCTTGTCCGTATGAGATTCACGTCCGAGTTGAAGCGGATGCTCGTCGGCTTGAGGAAGAGACGTGTGCTTCCGAACAGCGGGATACCGCTCTTCTCCGGCGAGTATTTGTACGATACGCGGCCACGAAGGGTCCTTGAGGTGTCGGCCTTGGTTGGAGAGAGCCGGTCCGATGCGGCGACCGAGCCGCGGAGCGACAGCCCGTCCAGAAGGAGGTGCGTCCAGAAGTTCGGCGACTGGCGCTTCCGTGTCAGCGAGATCGCCGCGCTGCGCTCGACCGAGACCGTGCGTTCTTCGAGGCTCTGTTCCTCGTCCAGCACGATATCGGAGCCCGCCGAGAACTTCGGCCGCGTCTCGGAGCGCTTCCAGGACACGTTCACCGGTGCCGAGATGCCGAGCCCGCTGACGAACTTGTCCGCGTTCAGCGTGCCCTTCACGTTGTAGGTCAGGTTGTCCTGTCCGGACCCCCTGGTCTGCTTGAGCGTATGGAAGTCTCCGTCGACGTGCCTGAGATCGAAGTCCACGTCCAGAAGATCCGCGAACTCCGCCCCGATCGTCAGACGCTCGGCCAGGCCGATCTCCTTGCGCACGTCGCCCAGCCTGATGTCGTCGATCCAGATCTCGCCCGTGATCGTGTTCGTCGGATCGTCTTCGTTGCCGTTCTCGACCCCCAGCGTAAGGCGCCGCACGCGCGACAGCGAAGGCCAGCCCACTCGCGCGAAGCGCTCGTTGAGCATTCCCTCCGTCGCCCCCTCCACCACGGCCGTGTCGGCCGAAGCGAACTCCGCGAGCTTGAGGTCGGTGAACCCGGTGAACGGGATGGCGAGACGGTTGCGTCCGGCGCCCTCGCGCTGCATCCATCCCTCTCTCACCTCGAAGCTGTATTCGTAGTAGTTGAGCGAATCGGCTCCGAGGCGGAGGAAGAACCGAGTGCCCGGGTCGGGACTCTCGTCTCCGTGCACGTAGAACTCCAGCGATTGGTAGCCGGTGTAGTTCTGGTCGGAGTAGAAGATCTGGCGCGCCGCGGCCGAGTGTCCCGCCCCGAGGTTCTCGTAGAGCAGCACGAGCGACTGCTCGCGCTTCGGCAGATTGGTGTCATCGTCGACCCCGGGGTCGAACGGCGGCGTGTAGTCGAGGTCCTCCTTCGTGTTCTTGGAGGTGACGCGGAACGCCTCGTCCCCGAGCTCCTCCTCCGGGATCACGGTCCCGTCGGCGTCCCGGATCGCGCCCGGCTCCCACTGGCTGCCGACGACGTCCACGCCACCGATCATGATCGGGTCACCCTCGAGCGGAAGCCCCTCGACCCAGAGTCTGGCGGACTTGATGACGGTCCAGTCGGTCATGCCTCCCACGGACAGCGCATCGTCGAGCGGGATGCGGTAGAGGCGCCAGTGATTGTCCTCGTCCAGCTCGCTGTTGTCCTGGATGAGGTACGTCGTGTCGGAGAGATCGAACGAGAGATCCCAGTACTTGCTGTCGGTGTCGAGGTACCAGTTGCCGTTGAGGTCCTCCGTGTCGAGTCGCTCGTTGCCCTCGGTGCCGTTGATGCGCGAGTAGTCGTCCGACCCGTATGAGAACTCGTAGTCGTCGTCGCCGTCATCGCCCGGCACGCCGGCCCCGTCCTCGCCGTCGACGTTGTCGAGACCTGTGTCCTCGTAATAGTCGAAGCCGTTACGGTCGACGTCCTCGGTGTCGAGTTCGCCGTTCGGTGCGTTCAGCGGATAGAAGTCCTCGCTGATGGTCCCGAGGTCGACGTGGACCACGCCCTGTCGCGACCCGTTGTCGTGAACCCACAGGTCGACGAACTGATACTTCGAGTAGTCGTTCCCGGTCTTCGACAGGAGACGCATCAGTCCGGCCCACGACGCCGTCGACTCCGCGTCATAGTCGATCTCGAGGACGGTGTGCGTGTCGTTCGCCTCCTCGGCCGGAAGCTCGGGGTGGAGATCGCCCTCCCGGACCTTTCGGTCGGGGTTGTACCAGTCGATGTCCATGCGGTCGTCCGCCGTGATGCCTGCAGGCTCGACCGGAACGCTCGAAGGGGTCCAGAGACGGCGCGTGACACCCAACATGCTGACGTTCTCGGTACCCTCCATGTCGTCGACCGAGACGAAGCCCTTCGTGTTCGGGTCCGGGATACAAACGGCAGCCTCCGCCGCGATGTCGAGTCTTGATTCCACGTCCGTTGAGACCAGCGGCGTCGCGTCGGCGAGCCAGGTCATGAAGTCCGGACGGAAGTTGGCGGAGAGGTTGACGTCACCCACGACGGTGCGCGACGGCTCCTCTCCCAGCCTGGGGCTCTCGTCGGGCGTCCCCTTGCTCTGATACATCCAGGTGGTTCCGAGCTTGACGTTCTCCGACCAGTTGTAAACGCCTCGGGCTCCCAGAAGGGTCTTCTCGCCTCCTATGCCGAACGGCTTGTAGTCGAAGTCGACGGTCACGCGCGCGTCGGGCTGCTTCGCCTCCTCAGTCAGCAGGGTCAGCTGTCCGGACGGGTAGTAGATCGTGTAGTCTACGCCTCGCTCGAGGCGGACGCCGTTGAGTCGCACGACCTCGCTGTTCTCGATGATGTTGATCTGCCCCAGATAGAACGTCGTCTGCGGGCTGTTGTACTCCGCCTCGATGTAGTAGATGTCGTCATCCGGCTCGAAGACCTCCTCCGAGTAGACCCGGCAGTTCTTCTCCTCGAGTTCGTCGGCAACGTAGATCGGGTCCGGCCCCCCTCCGGGCGCGTAGTAGAAGTTCGTCGTGTCGTAGTCCGGGCAGAACGGCGTCATATGAGGGAAGATCAGATAGCCCTTGTCGAAATCGATCCATTCCAGGTCCACCAGACCGTCGGGGTCCGGGTCCGTTCCGAGACCGTGGGTATCAAGGCCGAAGATCTGGACGAACGGAACGCCGCCCTCGGAGTCCTGGACCTCTCCTGACGGCGTCCGCTTGTAGACCGCCAGCTCGAACCCCTCCTCGGGGATCTCCTCCGTTCCGAGATCGTAGATGTGCTTGAGCTCGTAGCGCCGAGTCGGCTCCCATTCCGTCCCGCCGACCCGGTCCTCCGCCTTGATCATTTTGAGGCGCAGGCTGTCGCCGTCTGCTCCGCCGACCGTGTAGCCGTCGAATCGCTGGTAGCTCACGGCCAGCACGTCGCCTGAGCTCAGTGGGCGGAGGAACTCGATGACGCCGGACTGGTAGTCGAACAGGTAGTCCTCGAGCTCCACGAGCTCGTCGAAGACGCCCCTCTGGCTCGGCTCCGCCGTCGCGGGCGGGTCGGCGTTGACCGGATCGTGAAGGTAGGCCCGGCCCGGGACGGCGCCCGTCTCGATGTCGTTCGCGCCGTTTCGGTCGTCGACGAACACGCGCACCTGCTGGACGGAGAGCTCGGCGTTCGAGTACCTGAGCGCGTCGCTGTCGATCGCGAAGAACGTCCTCGCCTTGTAGGAGATGTCACTGATCTGGAGGGAGTCCGACTCCGACGTCCCCGAGAAGCTGGCGCCCGACGACTTGCCCTCCTCCTTGCTCGCGATCGAGACGAAGTCGAGCTTACCGAGCTTGGCGGTCAGCTTCGCTCCGAACAGGCCCTCGTGGCTTCCGCTGTAGCTGACGAACTCCGTCCCGGGGAGCGTCAGATTGACCTCACCGAGCTCGATCTTCTGGATGATCTCATCCTCATCGCCGTCGTAGTGGACGCGGATCTGGTTCGCCTTGCCTGCACCGAACGTATCTCCTCCGCTTCGGTGATCGACATACACGTGGATCTTTCTGCCGATGGTGCCCTCGAGATTCACGGTCAGCTGCTGCTCCATGTCGAGCTGCGGCCAACGTGACGGGGGGCCCGCCTCGGAGTCCAGCGCCTCCACTGTGTAGCTCGTCTGTCCACCGAAGGTGATGCGTTCGCTCCCCCGGACCTTGAGGTTGGCCCCCGGCCCGATGGCGCGAACGAACGGTCCGGGCAGCGGCATCGGGATGTCGATGTCGAGGAGCCCGCCCGTCTCCGTCGAGCCGCGACCGAGATCGCGCTCGAGGGTCGTCAGCCAGAGCTTCCGCACGCTCGCCCTGCCGATGAAGCCCGAGTAATCGTCAAGCGTCGCCGCGTACGCGATGAGTCTCAACCCGTCCCCGGACACGAGGTCGACCCGGGCTCGTCCTGCCTCAGGATCGAAGAAGAACTCCCTGGTCAGGGGAAGCGTCGTCGTGCCCGGTGCGAGCGCCCGGTTCTCGACACGCTCGCTCCACCAGCTCAGCCGCTTGAGCGTGGTCCACGGACGCGCGTACTGGCCCTCGGTCTCCGGCGAGAGCCGGACGCCGATGGCAAAGGGGTCGGCCGGCGTGGCCGCGAGTGTCTCGGCCGGCGCGGGCGCAAGCGTGTCGGGGGGTGTGACCGCGAGCGTGTCGACCGCCGCAGGCGCGAGCGCAAGTGTGTCGGGGGGTGTGGCCGCGAGCGAGTCCGGCGCCGCAGGCGCGAGCGAATCCGGGGGTGCGACCGCAAGGGTGTCGGCCGCCACGGCCGCGAGCGAGTCCGCCGGCGCAGGCGCGAGCGAATCCGCGGGTGCCGGCCGCTCCTCGATGGCCTGGGCTTGAGGGAGAGCCGCGAACGACACCAGGGCGATCGCGAGGAGCGCGAACGCGACCGCGCTGCGTCGCACCAGTCCGCCTCCGTCGGCCGTCCGGTGATGAGAATGTCTCAGGCTGTCTGGCATGAATGGGTTCAGCATGAATCCACGGTCGGACGCGTGCGTCCGACCTTCTCAGGCGCCCCGTGGGGCCGCTCCGGTGACAGGGACACAATCATATTGCGACCTGCTCGGGATTGATAGTATATCTTGTTCGCACATTCCGCAGGTCGGCGTTCGCCACCCTCAACTCCAGGAAACGATGAGAGTCCTCTCGAAGTACATCCTGCGACAGCATGCGACGCCGGCCCTCGCCGGACTTGCCATCTTCTACTTCGTGTTGTCGATGGATTTCCTGGTCGACTACCTCAACCTCTTCATCGCCAAGGACGTTCCCGGTCTGTCCGTCCTCGAGGCCTTCGTCCTCAGCCTCGCCTGGATGACCTTCCTCGCTGTCCCGATGGCGGTCATGGTCTCAGTGCTGACAGCCTTCGGCAGGCTCTCCGCCGACAGCGAGATAACGGCCGCGAAGGCCTCAGGCATCAACGTGCTCTCGTTGATGCGCCCGGTGATCGTCGCGAGTCTCCTCGTGTCGCTCGGGCTGTTCGTGTTCGGGAACCGAGTGCTCCCGGCCGCCAATCACCGCCTGAAGACCCTGCTCGTCGACATCCACCGTGTCCAGCCTCTCGCAACGGTCGAACCCGGGGTGCTCACGGAGCTGCCTGGAGGGTACAGCATCATCGTCGATCGCATGGACCCCACCACCTCCCGGATCTGGGGAGTCAGGATCCACCGCGTCGAGTCGAGCAAGCCGACTCAGACCATCGTCGCCGAGAGCGGCGCACTCAGCGTGCAAGGCGCCAACGATATTCTCAGGATCGAGCTCTTCGACGGCGAGATCCACGAGGTGGACCCGGCTGACCTGACGAAGTACAACCGGATGCTATTCGACAGCCATGTGATAAACGTCGATCAGGGCGGCACTTCGCTCGTCAGGAGCGAGCGCTCGAAACGAGGCGACCGCGAGCTCTCCATGCAGGAGCTCGCCGAGCAGCGGGATGCCTACCGGAGCGAGGGCCGGGAGGCCGCTGAGTCGCTTCGGACGATGCTGGACGGGATGGTCAGCGAGCGCCTCGAACGCCTCGATGCCCGACCCGCCGAGTTCTCGGCCCGGGAACTCCGTGAGCGGCACGCGGACCGGCTCCGCCGGACCGCCGGAGAGCGCCGCACGATCTCAGGAAGCGCCCGCAACGCGCGGAAGCTGGACGTCGAGTATCACAAGAAGCTCTCGATCCCATTCTCGTGCCTGGTCTTCGTCCTTCTGGGAGCGCCGCTCGGCATCCGAAGTCGTCGCGGGGGCATCGGCATCGGGGCTGGCATCGGCATCCTGGTCTTCCTCGTCTACTACCTCTTCCTCGTGGGCGGCGAGCAGCTCGGTGACCGCGGGATGGTATCCCCCGCCATGGCCATGTGGTCTCCCAACGTTGTCTTCGGCGGTCTCGGCATCATCCTGACCGTGTCGACCGTCCGGGAGTGGCGTCTTCCGGCCTTCGTCGATCCGCGTGTCCGGCGCTCGCGCCGCTTGGGGCCTCCACGCCACACGGAGGGCGCATGAGGATCCTCGGACGCTACATCGCATCGAGAACGCTCCGGCCGCTGGTGCTCTTCTTCCTCGGCTTCGTCGGCATCTTTGTTCTCGTGGACCTGTTCGACCACGCGCACACGTTCATCGACAACCAGGTCGGCCCCGGAGTGATCGCCGCCTACTACACGTACTCGTTGCCGTTCATCTTCGTCCTCACCGCGCCCGTGGCCATGCTTCTGGCGACTCTGCTCTCGGTCGGCGGCATGTCGCGCCGCAACGAGGTCATGGCGATGAAGGGCTCCGGGATCAGCCTCAACCGCATCCTCGCCCCCGTCCTGCTGGTCGCCACGGCCATGAGCCTCGCCAACCTCCTCGTGGCCGAGTTCGTGGTTCCGCCTGCGACCCAGCGCAAGTCCGCCATCGAGGACGCGCATCTGACGCGCCATCGTTCGGATCCCCGGATACGGAAGGACATCATCTACATCGCCTCGTACGGCGACGTCTGGATCGTCAGGCAGTACAACACTCGGCGCAACACGCTGGAGGACCTCGCCATCGAGGCCTTCGACCCCGAGCTCAGGCTCACGAGCAGGACGGACGCCGCGACTGCGCGCTGGGAGGACGATCGCTGGATTCTGGAGTCCGGCCGGGTGCGCCGGTTCACGGAAGAGGGCGAGCACATCAGCGCCTTCGAGACCATGGAGCTCGACCCTGGCGAGCCCACCCCCAACGATCTCGTCAGACGCCAGCTGAAGCCGGAGGAACGCGGCTTCTTCGACCTGCGTCGTGAGATCGCGAGACTCCGCGCCGGCGGGAACAACCCCCTGGCTCTCGAGGTCGAGCTGCACCTGAAGATCGCATTCCCGTTCGCGACGCTTATCATGACGCTCCTGGGAGCGCCGCTCGCGGCGCGCACCAGGCGCAGCGGGTTCGCGGTCGCCTTCGCGGCCGCCCTCGCCATCTCGTTCCTCTACTACGGTGCCATCCAGGTAGGCCAGGTGCTCGGCCGCCAGGGAGTGATATCGCCACTGGTCGCGGCCTGGGCCGCGAACGCTATCTTCGTGGTGGTGGGTCTGTGGCTCCTCGCCCGCACCCCGAAGTAGCGTCTCACCGGCCCGTCAGGTTCCGTGCCGCCATGACGACAGGTACTCGAGCTGCTCCGGCGTCAGCGTGTCGATCGAGACGCCCATGGCCTCCAGCTTGAGCCGGGCGACCTCCTGGTCGATCTCAGCGGGAACCGAGTAGACCATCGGCTTGAGCCGCGCCTCGCGGGTCGCAAGGTACTCGCTCGACAGCGCCTGGTTCGCGAAGCTCATATCCATCACAGCCGCAGGGTGCCCTTCCGCCGCGGAGAGGTTGACGAGCCTCCCCTCGCCGAGGAGGTTGATCCGCTTGCCGCCCGGGAGGACGAAGGTCTCAAGCGATGTGCGCGGGCGATTCCGGTGCTCGGCCATGTCGGCCAGAGCGGACTTCTCGATCTCGACATCGAAGTGCCCCGAGTTCGCCACCACGGCGCCGTCCTTCATCATGGCGAAGTGCCGCCGGGCGATGACGTTGATGTCACCGGTCACCGTGACGAAGATGTCGCCCTCGGGCGCGATCTCGTCCATCGGCATGACGCGGAAGCCGTCCATGACCGCCTCGAGAGCCTTGAGGGGGTCGACCTCGGTCACCACGACGTTCGCACCCATTCCCCGCGCGCGAAACGCCAGTCCTCGACCGCACCACCCGTACCCGGCCACGACGAAGCGCGCGCCCGCGATCAGCGTGTTGGTCGCCCGCAGGATCCCGTCGATCGTGCTCTGCCCCGTGCCGTAGCGGTTGTCGAACATGTGCTTCGTGTTCGCGTCGTTCACGGCAATCACGGGGACGCGAAGCGCCCGGTCCTTCTCCATTGCCTTGAGCCGGATGACGCCGGTCGTCGTCTCCTCCATGCTGCCCAGGAGGTCCGGGATGAGATCGGCGTGCTCGCTGTGAACGGTCGACACGAGATCCGCGCCGTCGTCCAGCGTGATGGCCGGGCGGTCGGCGAGCACCGAGCGGATGTGATCGTAGTAGCGTTCGTTGTCCTCGCCTCGAACCGCGAAGACCTCGATCTCGTGGTCGCGCACGAGGTGCGCGGCCACGTCGTCCTGCGTCGACAGTGGATTGGAGGCGCACAACCTCACGCGTGCCCCGCCCGCCTTGAGAGCGATCATGAGGTTCGCGGTCTCGGTCGTCACGTGGAGGCACGCGCCAACGCCGAGGCCGTCCAGGGGGCGTTCGCGACCGAAGCGCTCGGCGATGCTCGCCAGGACCGGCATCGACTGCGCGGCCCACTGCGTGCGCTCGCGGCCCTGGTCCGCCAGATCGATCGAAGCGATGTCGTACTTCATCTTCCCTCCCATCACGCACCCGCCTTGAGTTCGTCGACCATGTCGAGCCGCTCCCACGTGAAGTCGTCCTCACACCGTCCGAAGTGCCCGTAGGCGGCCGTCTGCTTGTAGATGGGGCGCCTGAGGTCGAGTCTGTCGATGATGGCAAGCGGTCTCAGATCGAAGTGCTTCCTGATCATCCTCACGATCTCGTCGTCGGAGACGACTCCCGTCCCCATCGAGTCGACCATCACGGAGACCGGCTCGGCTACTCCGATAGCGTAGGCTATCTGGATCTCGCAACGGTCCGCGATCCCGGCAGCGACCAGGTTCTTCGCGACGTGCCGCGCCGCGTACGAGGCCGAGCGATCGACCTTCGTAGGATCCTTCCCCGAGAAGGCACCGCCTCCGTGGCTTCCGACGCCGCCGTACGTGTCGACGATGATCTTGCGACCCGTGAGACCGCAGTCGGCCGCGGGCCCGCCCTTGACGAAGGCGCCCGTCGGGTTGACCAGAAGCTCGTAATCGTCGTGGATCAGGTCGTTCGGAAGCACCGGATCGACGACATGCTCGCGGATCCGACTCCGGAGCTCGCTCATCTTGAGATCCGCCGAGTGCTGGGTCGAGACGACGACGGTCTCGATGCGCTTCGGGACGCCGTCCTCGTACTCCACCGTGACCTGGGTCTTGCCGTCCGGACCCAGTCCATCAACGAGTCCGTCCTTCCGGGCGGCCGCCAGTCGCTCCGCCAGACGATGCGCCAGATGGATCGGTACCGGCATGTAGACGTCGGTCTCGTGCGTGGCGTACCCGAACATCATGCCCTGGTCTCCCGCCCCTCCCGTGTCCACGCCCATGGCGATGTCCGGGGACTGTTCGTCGATGGCCGTCACGACCGCGCACGACTCGAAGTCGAAGCCGTAGCGCGGGTGCGTGTACCCGATCCCCTCGATCGTCGCCCGGATGATGCGCGGGATCTCGACGTACGCCTCCGTCGTGATCTCACCGGCCACGAAGGCCATGCCCGTCGTGACGAGCGTCTCGCACGCGACGCGACCCCGCGGATCCTGCTCCAGGATGGCGTCGAGGATGGCGTCGGAAATCTGGTCTGCGACCTTGTCCGGATGCCCCTCGGTGACGGACTCGGACGTGAAAAGGTTCTTGTACATGCTTGCCTCCGCAGTTCCTCTCAGCGATGTGGTCCCGGCGTCCTCAGTCGTCTGAGCCGCCAAAGTCGATTTCGGATGAGTCTCCCACGTTGAGCTTCTGGTAATGTCCACGCACGACGGCTCCCTCCCCGATGAGAGACTCGCGGAGGAGGCTCGAGTCCACGTGCGCCGACGCGTTGACGATGCTGTCCTGTACGATCGAGTTCCTCACGGTCGAACCGGCCGCGATGGAGACGTACGGACCCACGATCGAGTTCGAGAGCAGCGCGTCGGAATCGATCGAGACAGGCGGGATGACGACGCAGCCCGGGAAGTCGGGCACGCCGTCGCCGGCACGCTCGAGCAGGAACCTGTTCGTCTCGAGCAGTGTCGACGGTCGACCGCAGTCGTGCCATCCCTCGACCTCGAACGGTTCCATCCTCTCGCCCCGTTCCAGCATGAGCTTGAGGGCATCGGTCAGCTGGTACTCGCCCTTCGTCCGGATGTCGCGATCGACGACCTCACCGAGAGACTCCATCAGGAGAGCCGTATTCTGAATGAGGTAGAGCCCCACGATCGCCAGATTGCTCGGCGGCACGTCGGGCTTCTCGACGAGGCTCTTGACGAGCCCGTCCGCGACTTCGACGACGCCGAAGCGCCGTGGGTCCGCAACGCTCTTGACACCGATGGCCGTCCTCGGCTCGGCGACCAACGACTCGAAGTCGGCCGTCACGATCGTATCGCCGAGGATGATCAGACTGGGGGCATCGTCGAGGCATTCCTTCGTAAGGAATATCGCGTGTCCCAGCCCCTTTCGCTCCTCCTGGTGAACGTAGCAGGCGGCCAGGTCTGGATAGGCCGCCGCTACGTACTCCCGCACGCGGTCCCCCATGTAACCGGTCACGAGGACGACGTCCGTGATCCCCAGAGGCACGAGCTGGTCGATGATGTGCCCGAGAATGGGCTTGCCCGCGACCTGCACGAGCGCCTTAGGGATCGTGTGGGTGTGAGGCCGGAGTCGCGTGCCGATGCCGGCCACTGGGATGATGGCTCTCATGGGGTGTCCTTTCCGGTGTCTCGTGCAAGCGTCGCCGCGGGTCGACGTCCAACAGGCACTTCACCCGACCGGGCGGATCAGCCCTCGGCGAGGGCCCCCTTCAGCCTGTCGATCGGCCGCACGGGCGTCGGGTCGACGTCGCCCAGCAACGCCAGATAGTAACTCACGAAGTCCCCGAGCACCACGAGCGAGATGAGACGCGCGAGGCGAGACTCGCCCGAACTCCATGCCTCGCGGGAGGCCGCCCCGGCATCCTCGATGATACCGCGCGTGACCTCATAGCGGCGCGCTATCCGCGCGTGTTCGCCGCTGTCGCGAAGGAACACGACACGGGCCGCCTCGCCGGCGAGCCGTGTCCGGCTCCAGCCGACGATCTCGTTGTGGTTCATCTCGGGCAGTTCGTTTCGATGCGCGACGAGCTTCGAGTTCTCGGAGAGCTGCCCGCACCAGCGGTTGGCGACGGCGGTCGTCCACGGTACGGCCCCGTAGACGATCGGGACGCTCGCGTGAAGCCACTCGGCGAACTCCTTCGCGAGGTTCTCGGCCGGCGGGCGCCCGACGCCGTAGAGCGCTGCGAGCTCCGCGGCAACGCCTGCGGCCTCCTCGATCTCGCGAGTGGGGTCGGGCGCGAACCCCAGATGATGGAGTATCCGGAGCTGCGGGACGAGACTGAACCCGAGCGCCGCGCGCGGCGGCAGCCCGGCCGGGATGCTCACAAGATCGAGCCCCTCTTCACGAGCTCTCCGGGAGAGCGTGCCGCCTGTGGTGACGCAGACGACTCGTGAACCCCTGGTGAGCGCCTCCTCGAAGGCCGAGAGCGTCTCCTCGGTGTTGCCGGAGTAGCTCGAGGCCAGAACCAGCGTCGCGGGACCGACGAATGCGGGCAGCTCGTATCCCCGTACGACGCGCATCGGCACCGGAAGTCCGTCATCGAGATACGCCGATGCGAACTCCGCTCCGATGGCGGATCCTCCCATGCCGACGGCCACGATCGACGTGACCCCATCGGGATCCACCCTCAGGGAGATGTCCCGGCCTATCGCGTCCGCCTCCGCGAGCTGGGCGTGGAACCCGGCCAGGTGACCGTACATGCCGGACGGGTCCATCCCCGCCAGGTCTCGTTCCGAATCCGGTATCGTCATATGATCATCTCCGTTGCACTGATCTCCGGGTACTTCTTCTTGAAGATCTGCTCCAGGTAGCGCCGCACCTCGGGACCCGTCTGCATGTCGAGCGCCCGAGACACGACCTTTCTGGCCGAGTTGTAGCTCGTCGACCGGATGATGCTCTTGACCTCTGGAAGCATGAGCGGGCTCGTGCTGAGTTCGCTCAGGCCCAGTCCGATCAGCAGAAGGACGGAGAGCGGGTCGCCCGCCATCTCGCCGCAGAGCCCCACCCACTTCCGGTGGCGCTTCGCCGCGCGTACGGTCTGGCGGATCAGGCCGAGCACGGCCGGATGGTACTGGTCGTAGAGGTAGGCCACGCGGTCGTTGCCGCGATCGACGGCGAGTGTGTACTGGATCAGGTCGTTCGAGCCGATGCTGAAGAAGTCCACCTCTCTGGCCAGCGAGTCGGCGAGTACCACCGCCGCCGGTGTCTCGACCATGATGCCGACCTGGATGTCATCCGCGTACTCGCGTCCCTCGATATCCAGCTGCTGTCGCGCGGCCTCGACGACCTGCTTCGCGTCCTTCACCTCGTTCATCGAGGAGACCATGGGGAACATGATCCGCACGCTGCCGTGTGCGCTCGCGCGGAGGATCGCCTTGATCTGGCGCATGAAGATGTCCGGATGCGCGAGGCTGTACCGAATACCACGCCAGCCGAGGAATGGGTTCGCTTCCCTCTCTGCGGGAGCCATGAGCCCGAATTTGTCCCCCCCAACATCGAGCGTGCGAACCACGACCGTGCCCGGGGCCATTGCCTCGACCACCGAGCGGTACGCTCGGTACTGCTCCTCCTCGCTCGGGATGTCCTGACGGGCGATGAAGAGATACTCGGTCCGGAACAGGCCGATCCCCTCGGCGCCGTGGTCGATGGCGGACCGCACCTCCTCGGGGCTCTCTATGTTCGCGGCGAGCTCGAATCTCCGCCCGTCGCGGGTGACCGCCGGGTAGTCCTTGAGCTTCAGAAGCTGCCGTTCGAACTCCTCGTACTCGAGCTTGCGCTCGCGGTAGTGATCGAGCACCGCGGAGTCGAAACCGTGAACGACGATGCCCATGACGCCGTCCACGATGATCGTCTCACCCTGGCTGATCGACTCCGTGACGCCGTGCGCGGCCACGACCGCCGGAATCTCGAGCGAGCGCGCCATGATGGATGCATGGGACGTGCGTCCACCGACCTCCGTGACGAACCCCTGTACCCGCTCGCGGCGCATGGACGCCGTGTCGGTGGGCGCCAGATCGTGCGCAATAATGATCACATCTTCGTCCAGATTGCCGAGAGACCGGTCCTCGCGGCCGAGGAGGCGCATCAGCAGTCTGCGCTCGATGTCCTTGATGTCGTAGATCCGTTCGCGGAGATACTCGTCGTCCGTCCGCCCCATCACCCGGGTCACCTGCCCGATGGTCTCAGTGAGGGCGAGCTCCGCCCGTGCGCCGTTCTCCCTGATGCGCTTGAGCGTCCCGTCTATGATCATCGAGTCATCGAGCATCATCAGGTGGGCATCGAAGATGGCCGCGTGGTCCTCCCCAAGCTCCTCCTCGAGCTCGGAGCGCAGTCTCCGAAGCAACGACTTCGTCTCCTCGACCGCGTCGCGGAAGCGCTCAATCTCGCCGTCCACCGCCTCCGTCGCGATCCGCTCGTCCGGAACGTGCGGACGCTCCGCATCCAGGATGAACGCCCTGCCGATGATGATCCCCGGTGATGCGGGAATCCCCTCAATGGTGCTCGCCCGGCCGATCTCCGACAGGTTCAGCGTCACGCCGTGTCCTCCAGATCGCTCTCCAGGAAGGCAGCCAGACGCTCCATCGCCTCTGCCTCGTCCGTCCCGTCCGTCCTCACCGTCACCGAGCTTCCGTGCTCGGCCGCAAGCATCATGACCCCCATGATGCTCTTCCCGTCCACGACAAGCTCATCCTTCTCAAGCTTGACGTCGCACTGGAACCGCGCAGCCAGCTTGACGAACTCAGCCGCCGGGCGCGCGTGCAGACCCACGCGATTCGCGATCGTCACCGTTCTCTCCAGCACCCTACCCTCCGTCCAGGCCAAGAAGCATGAGTATCACCCCGCCCGCCGCGCCCGCGAGGGCCACCAGCGTCGCGGGGATCCCGACTCGGGTCGCAACCGCTCCGAGCACCAGGAAGGCGCCCATCACAACGGCCACGGCCGGTCCCCCGATCGCGGGGCGCAACGCCGCCAGGGCCAGCACGAACCCGGCCGCGAACGCCGCGACCCACCGCGCTCCTCGCACGGCGTGCGCGAACCCCCTGCCGAGAAGCTCGCTCGCCGCCTCGGGGCCCCGGGCGAGTCCGCGGCTGATGCCGCGGAGCCTGAGCGCGATGTGCGGCACATTGTAGCAGAGCAGCATCACGAGCGGCCCCACCCACGCGTTCCAGAGTCCCGTGCGCAGGCCGTAGAGAGCCACCGCCGCTCCGACCAGAGCCGCAGCCGGCCTCACGGCCCGCCACATCAGAGCGTCCCCGGCCATCCCGAGCACGCCGCTGAGAGCCCGCTTGATGTCCTCCGAGTCCTCCGTGCCCCGTCCCGCGAGCTCGGTCCGCGCCACCGCGCCGATGATGTACGGCGCCAGGACCGGGTTCGTGTTGAAGAACGCCGTGTGTCGCTCGATGAAGCGCCTCCGCGTGGTCTCGTCCAGATTCCTCGCGAGAGGCGACAGCGCGAAGAAGAAGCCCAGCGACTGCATGCCGCGCGGGTTCCATACGGCCTGCAGGAGAAACGAACGAACGAAGAGCCCCCAGCGCAATCCCGGCGAAGTCGCCGGAGGGATCTCTTCTGTCGTCACTCTTCGCTGCACTGCCCGCTCCCTTCACGCGCCTCGTGCGCTGCACCTACATCCAGACGATGAACAGGGCCCCTGCCGCCAGTCCGACGACCACTCCGAAGCGTTCACCCCAGCCTCTGGACGCCGCGACGATCGACCCGACCGCGATGGGAGCCGCCCACAGAAGCGCCGGGTAGCTCGCGGGACCCTCCCGCGGCAGGACGAGCTCGGCCACGAGCACGGTCAGCGACAGGACGGCGCCCGAGGTCGCTGCCGCCACTCCGAAGCGCGCCCCGATCGCTTGCAGGATCGCGCGTCGCACCGCGCTCGCGTCGCCGCCCTCGAGCCCCGCCCGGGCGCGCTCCGCGATATCGACGTTCCAGCGTCTGAGCCCCGTGACGACCGAACGGCCCATCCAGCCGACGATGAGCGCCAGCACGATGCCCACGGCCACGGCCGACCCTTCAGCGTATCCTCCGCTCACGAGAACCCCCGCGGCTCCCGCGCCCACGACGGCTGCCACACCGCTGTCGGGAAATCCCGCTCCGCCGACCGGCAGCGCTCCCACCCAGACAAGCTGGAGCGTCAGTCCGACCATAAGCCCGATCGCGGGCTGCCCGGCGATGGCTCCTGCGATGGCGCCAGCGACGACGGGCTGCGAGAACATCAGCTGGAGCGCCGCCGTCGTGTCGACGGCGACGAGGCCGGACAGCAAGGCCAATAGCAGGATCGTCACGCCGTCGCTCATGCGTCACCCTTCAGGGGTTCCCAGTCGAAGCGAACGGAACAGGCGAGCTCCTGTTCATGCGCAAGACGCCACAACGGGAAGACCGACAGCCCCTGGTAGACCCGCTCGAAGCCGCCCTCCGACTGAGAGGCCGTCTCGAGCGGCCGGACGAACACCTCCGCCGACGGGGAGAAGCGCAGGGTGACACGCACGCCCCGGAGACGGTCATCGATGCTGAGGCTGCCGACGCTCTCGAGTCGCTGAGCGCGCTCGGCGCTCGGCAGGGCCACGCCGTCCGCCGAGACCGTCGCATACTCGGGCAACCCCGTGAGGAGCGCCACGTTCCACTCAGAGCTGAACGCGAGCGGCGTCGAGCCGTCCACGCGGATCGTGTAGTCGCAGAGAAGCGTCCGACCTTCGTGGAGCACGCGCTTGGCGAGCGTGCCCCGTCGCGCACCCTCCGGGCACGCCAGCTCGAGCGGCGCTCTCATGGCGACCCCGGTGGCCTGCCCTTCGCGGACGACCTCGTGCTCCCACCGTCGCCCCGTGAGCGGCAGAAGGTCGTTCGCGTCGGCTCGAAGGAGGTCTTCGAGTCCGCACGATGGCTCGAAGAAGTGGTCAACGGCCGCGACACGGGGCGTCCGGTCCCCGACGGCGAGGTCCGCCAGACCGGCCTCCTTCGCCACGACCGCGTCATGGATGCTCACGGTGCCGTCGTGACCGCCCCCGTGTGACGCGTGCTCCAGGAGCTCGTGATACGGTTCCTCGTGACGCGCCATCGTCGCGACCACGTTCCAGGCGGGTCCGATAAGATCGAGCTCGAACACGTGACCACCGCGGGCCGGCGCGACGTAGGCGTCCAGTTCCGCCGACTCGAGCAGCACCTCATCGAACCCGTCGAGATCGTGGTCGAGGACCTCGACACGCACACCGGTGTCCGCCGCGTCCGCCGTGGCGCGCTCGGCCTTGATGAGATGCTCGTAGACCGCCGACCGGAGATGCGGCAGATAGATGCCGCCGAACACTCCGTGCCAGTACGCGCAGTTGCACTGCCCCCGCCACAGATCCTCGCGCGCGCCCGCAACCGGCCCGTCGAGATCCGCGAGGGAGGGATCGCGATCCGCGACACGCGCGCTCACGCGCCTCATCTTGCTCAGCATGAAGTTCGTCTCGTCGTACTTCGTCGCGAAGCCGCGCCACATCCCTCCCGCAACACGCGTTCCCCAGACCTCGTATGCGCCGTCATCCTTGAGCTTCTGGACCAGCCGGCCGTACTCCCGGCGCGCCTCTGTCGGCAGCGCCCACTCCATCATCTCGGGATACGAGGATGCCGGAAGATACGCGCGGCCCGCTGGTCGTGACGACGCAACGGCCTCCTCGAAGGTCACGGTGCTGAGCCACTCGGCATTCGCGGTGATCGCCTCGAGGAACCGGTCGAGCCAGCCGTTCCCGTAGACGTGATCGTGCGTCCCGGGCCACACGCCGAACTTCTCTCCGTCGTCGCCAAAGACCGCGAGCGCCCCGTCCACTCGCTTCCCCAACTCCCGGAGGTGCTCGATCGTCTCCTCCGGATCGGCGAACGGGATCAGGTAGCGAAGGCGCTTGCTGATCGGGAACACCTTGAGCGGGACTCCCTGATCCTCGGTGATGAAGTACCCGGTCAGGTCGCGCTCCTCGAGGCCTGAGAGCCTGAACTCGTAGTCGTCCAGCGGCACGTACTCGACTCCCGACTGCGCGAGAACGCGAGCGAGTCCGGGCTCCCAGACCCTCTCGGCGACCCAGAGACCCCGTGGGACCCTGCCGAACCGCCCCGCGACGTAGCGCTGCATCCGGACTATCTGGCCGCGCGCGTCTCGCTCCGGGATGGCGGGCAGGATCGGCTCCTGGAACGCGCCCCCGAGGATCTCGACTCGTCCGTCAGCCGCCATGGCTCCCAGGCGGTCGAGGTACTCCGGGGCGTTACGCTCCAGCCACTCCAGAAGCGGCCCGGTGTTGTGGACAACGAAACGGATCGACGGGTGGCGCTCCATAGCCTCGAGGAACGGCAGGTAGGAGGCCCGATAGGCGTGCTCGAAGACCCCGTCGAGATTCCCGACGGGCTGGTGGTTATGAATGCACAGGACCAGGGAGACGCGGTTCACCGCAGAAGGGCTCCTTCCTCCGCACGACGGGGCTAGCCGTCCATGCTCTCGACAAGCGGGAGGAGATCGACGTCCTCCGCGTAGGGGACATCCCGCGCCCGCAGGTCCACCCCCTTCGCGGCGATCGCGAGCAGATCCCGCCGCTCTTCGTCATCGATGTAGACGTACGGGAGGAGCTCCGCCTTGCCCTCGGCGTGGTGCATCCCTCCCACGTTGACTCTCGTCGCCTGAAGCCCCTGCTCGATGGCCCGAAGCGCGTCGCGTGGCGAGCCGAACACGAGGATGACGGTCTCACCGCGCTCGAGCGCGTCCGAGAGCACGGCGTCGAGGCCGTGCAGATCGACGACGCTGATGGCCGTTCCCATGGCGTCCGACTCGGCGTAGAGCGAACGCTTCCACGCGGTGTTCGCCACCTCGTCGTTCGCCAGCACGATCCTGTCCGCGCCAAGGGCACTCCCCCACGCCACCGCCACCTGGCCGTGGATGAGACGGTCGTCGATTCGCACAAGTGCCAGCGGCATGGCTCTCCTCGCAGCGCCCGTCCGGTCCCTAGCGTATCCGGACCGAGTCTCTGGCCCTCTCCTGCATCAGCGAAACGAGCTCCGGCAGCTCCGAGCGGTCGCGCTTCACGAAGAACTCCAGCAGCATCATCAGGTTGACGCCGCTTATGACGCGCAGCTTAGGCCTCTCGCTTGCGTATGCCTGACAGACGTGATGGCAGCTGCCGCCCGGCATGTCCGTGACCAGGACGACCTCGTGGGTCCGACCCAACCGCTCGACGGCGGCATGCACTGCATCCGTGAGGTCGGGCAGACCGAGACCAGCGTTCGAGACCGCCACGCATCCGGACTGACTCCCCAGGATGCCCTGCACGGCCTCGATCAGGCACTCTCCGAGGCTTCCGTGGGCGACGATGACGCAACCGATTCTCGACCTGGGATCGCTCATTCGATGTCACTCCTGAGGATCCGGCGCACGCGGGCCTTCTCGGAGGCCAGATCCCTGAGACGTCTGTCGAAATCACGCGCCGGATGCACGCCGTGCAGCTTCAGAAGATGATTCAGCGCGATGACCTCCGCGATCACCGTGATGTTCTTGCCGGGCACGAGGGGCAGGTGCACGAACGGGATCTCCACCCCGAGGATGTCGGTGTGGCGCTCGTCGAGACCGAGCCGCTCGTAATCGTCAAGGTCCGACCAGTGGACGAGCTTCACCTCGAGCTCCACACGCTTGCTTCGACGGATCGCCCGAATCCCGAAGATCGCGCGGACGTCGATGATCCCGACCCCGCGAATCTCCATGCAATGGCGGAGGAGCTCACTCCCCGTCCCGATGAGGTGCCCCTGAGGGTTGACCGTCACGGTCACGACGTCATCGGCGACGAGGCGATGCCCGTTCTCGACGAGGTCCAGACCGCACTCGCTCTTGCCGATGCCGCTCTCACCCGTGAAGAGCAGGCCGATGCCGTAGACGTCGACCAGCGTGCCGTGAAGCGTCGTGTGTGGAGCGAGCAGCTCATCGATCGCGGTCGCAAGCTGTCTCGCCAGCTGCGTTGAGCCGGTCTCCGAGCAGTACAGCGGCACGCCGGTCTCTTGAGCCAGCTCGACGAGCTCGTGGTGCGCTTCGCGTCCGTCCGTGACAACAACGCACGGCACGTCCGCCCGGACCAGGCGCGCAAGCGATTCCCGCCGGCTCGACGAGTCCAGTGAGTCGAGGTACGCCATCTCGGCGCCCCCGAGGATCTGGATCCGCGCCGGATCGAATCCCTCATGGTAGCCCGCCAGCAGGAGCCCGGGCTTCGAGAGCTCCGGCCCCTCAATGACCGCCGGGGGCTCGGCGCCATGTGAGATGACGACGAGCCCCAGCTCGTCGCCGTACTCCCGTATCAACCTGCGAACCGTCAACGATTCCATTGATTCCCCGTGCGCCGGCCGCCCAGCCGTACGCGTATCCGGACCCCGGGTTCTCCCCGGCGCCGGCATGCGGTCCCCAACCGGGGCCGCGCGCTACTCCCGCGGCTCCACGAGGCCGTAGTCACCGTCGTCACGTCGGTAGATGACGTTGACCTTGTCCGTCTCGGTGTTCCAGAAGACAAGGAAGCGTGCGCCCAGGTCACGGAGCTGGTGGAACGCGTCCTCCGGCGTCATCCGGGTCGCCGCGATCTCCTCGGGAAGCACCCCGACCTCCTCAGGCGCCGTGCCGCCGATCAGCTCAGCCGCCCTGGCCGTCGCGTTGCGGCCCTTGCGGCTTCTGACCCGCTCCTTGTGCCGTCGGATCTGGCGCTCCACCTTATCGAAGGCGCGGTCGAAGGCAAGACGGAAGTCATCCGACTCCTGCTCGCTCGAGACCACGACGCGCGATGCATGGACCGTCAGGTCGGCGATCTTCCGATGGCCTTCCTGCTCGAACACGACATGGGCCTCGTCGACTCGGTCGAAGTAGTGCGCAAGATGCTCGACCTTCTGCTCCACGTGCTCCCTGAGATCCGGGTCGAGATCGAAGTGCCTCGCCGTGATGCTGATCTGCATGCGTTCTCCTTTCGCGCCACGGGCGATCAGGTCGCCACGCGTACGCCCACCTCTTCGAGCACCTTCTCCGCCTCGTACGAGCTCCTGACGAACGGTCCGGCCGATACCCACGCGAACCCGAGTCCGTCGCACCACGAGTGGAGCGCGTCGAACTCCTCGGGCGGCACATAGCGCGCCACGGGCAGGTGCACCTCGGTCGGCCGCAGATACTGTCCGACGTACACGACGTCCACGCCGGCCCGCCGGAGGTCCATGAAGGCGCCATCGAGCTCCAGTCGCGTCTCGCCGAGGCCGACCATCAGCGCCGACTTCACGATCGGCGCGTCCGGCGAGACCGCCGCGTGCCGAAGCACCTTGAGCGACCGGTCGTAGTCCGCGCCCGCGCGCGCCGTCGCGTACAGGCGCCGCACGGTCTCGAGGTTGTGGCCGAAGACCTCCGGCTGCGCCTCGAGCACGACATCCACCGCGCCGAGATCCCCTCCGAGGTCCGGCACGAGCACCTCGACCCCGACGCCGGGACAGCGCTCGTGGATCGCCCGCACCGTCCTCGCGAAGTGCTCCGCCCCGCCGTCCGGCAGGTCGTCCCTCGTCACCGAGGTGATGACGATGAACGAGAGCCCGAGCTCGGCGACCGCCTCGGCCACCGCGCGCGGCTCCTCCGGATCGATGGTCGTGGCGGGACCATGCGAGACCGAGCAGAAACCGCAGTCCCTGGTGCACGTGTCGCCCAGGATCATGAAGGTGGCCGTCCCCCGGCTGAAGCAGTCGACGCGGTTCGGGCAGCGGGCTTCATTGCAGACCGTGTTGAGCCCGGTGCGCGAAAGCAGATCGCGAACGCGCCGCATCCGCTTCGGGTCGGCGATCGGCTTGGTGAGCCAGTGGGGTAATCGTCCCGGCGTGTTCGGGTTCCCGGTGTTCGCAGCGCTCACGTCGTCTCCATCCTTGCGAGGACCGCTCCCGGCCCAACGCGACTGTCCTCGCCGGCCACGATCTCGGCGAGCGTCCCATCCCACGGCGCGCTGACGCTCACGGCCGTCTTCTCTTCACTGGATTCGAGCACGACCAGCTCCTCGCCGGCGCTCACCGGCTCCCCCTCGTCGACCTTCCAGAAGAGAACCGTGAACTCCTCGGCATCGGATGCCGAGGGATCCAGCACGATGTCCTTCAACACGGCGACTCCCTCTGATCTGTCAGATCTCCTTGCGGAGGCGGGCCGGCAGGATCCCCATCTGGTCACGGTACTTGGCGACAGCCCGACGCGAGATCTTGAAGCCGCGCCGTGCGAGCTCCTCGGCGACCTTCTGGTCGGACATCGGCTTCTGTTTGTTCTCGTTGCTGATGATCTCCCGCATGGAGTCGCGGACGGCCTTTGACGCGATCTCGGTTCCGTCGCGTCTCGGGATGGCGCTCGAGAAGAAGTACTTCAGTTCGAACGTCCCTCGCGGGGTCTGGACGTACTTGCCGCGGGTCACGCGGCTGACGGTCGACTCGTGCATGTTGACGTCATCCGCGATCTGCTGGAGCGTGAGCGGTTTCAGAGCCGAGACGCCCTTGTCGAAGAAGCCCTGCTGAGCCCGCACGATGCTCTCCATGACCCGCACCATCGTCCGTCGCCTGTTCTCGATGCTCTGCACGATCCATCGAGCCGCCTTGAGCTTCTTCGTGATGAACTCCTTCTCGGCGGAGTCCGTTCCCGAGCTCAGGATCCGGCGATAGGTCCGGTTGATCCGAACCCGCGGGACATCCTGGTCGTTCAGGTAGACGACGCGGTCGCCGTCGACATCCTCAACGATCAGGTCGGGCGTGATGTAGTCGACAGAACCCGGGTCGGGGTCGGTCCGCGGATGGGGATCGAGCCTGGAGACCTCGTTCACGGCCGCTCGGAGATCGTCAACGGAGACGCCGAGCCGCCGCCTCATCTGGTCGTACTTGCACGTCTTGAGCTCCTCGAAACACTCCGACACGACGCGGGCCGCAAGACTGTCCCCCATACCCTTTCTTCGAAGCTGGATGAGCAGACACTCCTTGATGTCACGAGCGGCGATTCCGGGCGGCTCGAGCGCCTGCACGACCATCAGAGCCTCCTCCACGAGCGCGACGTCGACCCGAAGCGCCTTCGCGACCTCCTCCAGCGAGTCCCTCACGAAGCCGTCGCCGTCCAGCTCGTCGATGATGTACTCCGCGATGCCCAGGAGCCGCTCGTCGGCGCACTCCATGTGCAGCAGGTGTTTGAGCTCGTCCTCGAAGGTCGACACCGCCACGGGAACCCGCTCGTACCGCTCGTCCTCGTCGCGCTCGAGGTTCTGCCCGTAGGCGTGCGCGTACACGTCGTCCATGTAGTCGTCCCAGTCGAGGTCCTCGCCTGAAGGCTCATCCTCGGTCGAGGGGCTCGGCTCCTCCTGCTCCTTCTGCCGTTCCGGCGTCTCCTCCTGCGATGACGACTCCTCGGACTTCTCCGCCCGCTCCTCCTCACCATCCTCGTTCTCCTCGCGCTCCTGCTCCTCGGCCTCAAGCTCCTCGGGCTCGTCGGTCGCCTCGAGAAGCGGGTTCTGAAGCAGTTCCTGCTTGAGGAACTGCTCGAGCTCGAGCGTCGAGACCTGGAGGATCTTGAGGGCCATCTGCAGCCGCGGTGTCATGACCAGCTGCTGTTGCATTCTCAGCTGCATGCTTGGCTTCATGCTCATGTGTGTCTCCCGAGCGACCCCGCGGACGCTGTCGCGTCCGGTGCAAGGCGCCGTCTGAAGGGGCCTAGAGCCGGAATCGGTCTCCGAGGTAGAGCTTCTTCGCCTCCTCGTTGGTGGCGAGCTCGTGCGCGCCGCCGGAGAGCAGGATGCGACCCTCGTACATGATATACGCACGGTCCGTGACGGACAACGTCTCACGGACGCTGTGGTCGGTGATGAGGATACCGATGCCTCGGTCCCTGAGCTTCCTGATGATCCCCTGGATGTCCTGGACCACGATGGGATCGATGCCGACGAACGGCTCGTCGAGCAGGAGGAAGGCCGGGTTGGTCACGAGCGCACGCGTGATCTCAACGCGGCGGCGCTCGCCCCCCGACAGCGTGGTCGCAGGCTGCGATGAGAGATCCTCGATCCCGAGTTCGCTCAGGAGCTCCGCGAGCCGCGCCTCCCGTTCCTGACGGGACAGCTTCAGCGTCTCCAGGATCGCCATGACGTTGTCTCGCACCGAGAGCCCGCGGAAGATCGACGACTCCTGCGCGAGATAGCCGACGCCCCTCGTGGCGCGCCGGTACATCGGCAGTCTCGTGATATCGTCGTCGTCGAGGTAGACGGCCCCGGCGTCCGGCGTGAGAAGCCCCACGATCATGTGGAACGTCGTCGTCTTCCCCGCGCCGTTCGGTCCCAGAAGCCCGACGACCTCTCCGCGGCGCAGGTCGAGGTTCACGTCGTCGACGACGCGGCGGCGGCCGTACCGCTTGATCAGCCCGGTGGCGCGCAGTCGCTCCGGACCCTGTCGCTCCTCGCGAATGCCCGTCATTCCTCTTCCACGAGTGTCCCGTCCGCCGAGCGGACGTACGCCTTGACGTCGGCAAGGATCCTCAAACGCCCGAGGTCGGGATCGGCCTCGGCGCCCGTTCCCGTCATCACGTCACCGTCCCGCGTGACGCGGACCGGCAACTCGGTCGAGATCTTCCCTCGCTGCTCGTCCCACTCCAGGTGCTCGGTCCGAAGCTCCGTGCCGTCCTCGGAGGTCACCAGGACCGACCCCGAGACCTCCATGTCGTTCGTTCGCCGTCTCAGCAGGCCGTCCCGCGCTGTGAGGACACTGCGCCTGCGTCCCTCCTCGTCGAAGAACTCGACGCGTGGCCGGGTGGTCTCCACGCGGTCCGCGTCCTCGAAGATCAGGGCGACGTCCGCCGTGAGCGACCAGATGGTTCGTCCCTCCCGGGTCTGCGTCAGCGTGAAGTTCGTGATCTCCTGGTCCGGAAGGACGCCGCCCTCGCCGACGTCTTCGCCCGTTCCTCCACCTCCGCAGGACGTCAGAAGCGCCAGCGCGGCCATGGCAGGAAGGGCCAGGCGGCAGATCATCGAGATGCGTCCTGTCGGCAGGAACGACACGGGCGTCTCCTTGCGAAACCGTTCCGGAGGACTTCAGGGGCCCCACATGAGAACATAGCCCCGGCGGCGGCGCTACTCAAGCGGTCATTCGGGCCAGGCCGCCCGCAAGGGAGATTAGCAAAGGGGGTTCGGGGGGTCAACACGTGGACGACGAGAGATCGGATGAGCGCCGCTTCATACGCTCGGGCTCAGCCGACCGCCTTGAGGCAGTCGTGGATGTGGATGACGCCGACCGGCGCCTGCCGATCGTCAACGATGACGAGTGAGGTGATGGGACTTGGTGCGTTGGCCTCCATGAGCTCAAGAGCGCGAACGACCAACTCGTCCGGCGCGATCGTTCTCGGAGCCCTGGTCATCACGTCTCCGACGCGCATCGCCAGAATGTCCTCGTGCTTCATGAGGATGCGCTTGAGGTCGCCGTCGGTGACGAGACCGGAGAGCCGGCCCGCTCCGTCGACGACGGTCGTCACACCCAGTCGTTTGTTCGCGATCTCGAGAACCGCCTCGCGCATCAGCGCATCCTCGCCGATGACAGGCAGAGCATCGCCCGAGTGCATGACCTCTGCCACGGTCAACCGGAGCCGCCTCCCGAGAGCGCCGCCGGGATGGAAGTCCGCGAACTGGGTCGCGTCGACCTCCTTCTCTTTGAGAACGGCGACCGCGAGCGCGTCCCCGATGGCGAGCGACGCCGTCGTGCTGGCGGTCGGCACGAGATCCATCGGGCAGGCCTCGCGCTCCACGGATGCGTCGAGCACGACGTCGGCCTCTTGAGCCAGCGATGAGTCCTTGCGCCCCGTGATGACGATGAGGGGGATCCCAAGCCTCCGGAAGGTCGGCACGAGCCGCATCACCTCGTCGCCCTCTCCGGACTTC
>CAZAQL010000022.1:0-27948 GCA_964487295.1 uncultured bacterium
GTCGGGGCCGCGGCCGGGCTCCTGGTGGCGTTCGTGACCGCGCGCCTCGTGGGTCGACCCGTCGAGGCGCGCGCATCCCGCTCGCGGCGGTCGCTCGGCGTGGCGCTTGCGGTCCTCGCGGCCGCTGTCATGCTCGCGGGCCCCGCGGTCCGCGAGCGACGCGCGAGCCGGCTTCCCCTGCCCGATGAGACGGCATGGCGCGACCGCCCGAAGGTCGTTCTCGTCGGCGTGGACGGCTGCGACTGGGAGATGCTCGGCCCACTCGTCGAGGCGGGGGAGCTTCCGAACTTCCAGCGCCTGATGGAACGCGGCGCGTACGGGCCGCTCCTGACCATGGACCCGATGCTCTCGCCGATCATCTGGACAACGATCGCCACGGGAGAGACCCCCGCTGAGCACGGCATCACCGGCTTCACGAACGAGGCCGGCGTGCCGGTCAACGCGAGAATGCGGCGTTGCCCGGCGATCTGGGAGATCGTCAACGCCTACGGCGGAGAGTCGGGCGTGACAGGCTGGTACGTGACGTGGCCCAGCGACCGTGTGCGAGGGTTCATGGTCTCGGATCGCGTCCACAGCCTGCTTCGGGGACCGACCCAGATCCTGCACACGCTCGAGGGGAGGCCGACCAACGATCGACTGACCGAGTTCGGCTCGTTCGCCTTCGATCCGTCGTACAAGTCGCTCGATCCGGCGGAGCTCGCTTACCAGCAGAACAGGATCGTTGACGAACCACTGCGATGGGGATACCTCCGTGACAGCATCTACGGACGGCTGGCGCACGAACTCATACCGCGGTACCAGCCCGACTTCGCGGCCGTCTACTTCCGCGGAGTCGACTTCGTCCAGCACTTCTTCTGGCAGTACACGGAACGCGGCGACTTCCCGTCGGTGACGGACGAGGATGCGCGCGAGTACGGCGACGTCATCGGGAACTACTACAGATACCAGGACCGGCTGCTCGGGAGGCTCCTCGAAGACGTGGGACCGAACGCCAATATCCTGCTCGTCTCGGACCACGGGTTCACATCGCGGGTCGAACTCGACCCGGGCATGCCCGAGCTCACGGGCATGCACGACCGGCGCGGCGTCATCATCGCTGCCGGACCCGATATCCGACGTCTGGGCCTCTTCGAGGACGCGACCATCCTCGACGTGGCGCCGACCTGCCTGGCCCTGCTGGGGCTTCCCGTGGCGGACTCGATGGACGGCGAGCCGCTCGCGGAGATCATCGAACCTCGTCTTCTCGAGAGCCGGCCGGTCCTCCGCGTCGCAGGATACGGGACAGGTCTCGGTCGCGAGGTCGACGGAGGGACGGCCTCCAGCATGGACGAGTCCATCAAGGAGCAGCTGCGCTCGCTCGGCTACATCGAGTGACCGCGCGTCCATGAGACACTCCGTCAGGAGCTAGATTGAGGGCACTTCCGACACGTCCAGTCGCCGGCGCACACGCGCGCGTCGGCAGCGTCTTCGCCATCATCGTCGCCGGCGCCGTGCTCCAGGTGCTCATCCAGACCCTGCTGGCGCGGGGCCTCACGAAGTCCGAGGTCGGCCTCGTATCGCTCGTCATCGGAGCGCTCCCTCTCTTCACCACGCTCACGCTCATCGGCCAGGACTCCTCGATCGTGCGCCACCTGTCCCGTCCGGGCGCCTCCCGCTTCGACCAGGCCTCCTACGCGAGGCGCGTCCTGCTGGTCGTTCTGCCGCTGGGAGCGATCGTGGGGCTTGCCGGGGGACTCTACTACGCGCTCGCCGGAGTCGCGCTGGCGGCGATGATCGTCCTCGTGACGTCCCAAAACGCCATCACCATCCTGACGGCGTTCCGCCGCGCCGCCCACCGCTACGAGGCCGCCATCCTCGGCACCCGGCTGCCGGTGCTGCTGACGGCCGCGACCCTGGCCGCCGCCTACGCGTTCGATCGTCTCGGAGTGGCGCCGGCCTTCACGGAACGCAACGTCCTCTGGCTCCTCATCGTATCCTACGCCGTGTCCGCCGTGCTTCTCGCCGGCCGGAGACCGTTCCCGGGCGCCCCCACGACCGGGGAGGGCGAGCCGGTGCCGCCGGTCGTCCTCCGTGAAGGGATCCTCTTCCTGGGTCTGAGCGTCTCGCTCTCGGTGATGGTGAGCATGGACCGTCTCGTCATCTCGAAGATCATGACCTTCTCCGACCTGGCGATCTACTCGACCATCTTCTCGATCACGAAGGGGTTCGACTTCCTCTTCTACGCGATCAGCTACGTCCTCATGCCCGTTCTCAGCCGCTCGTCCTCCGTGGACCTCAGGCGGCCAGCTCTCGCGATCGCCGGGCTCGCGGTGCTCGCCTCGGTCGGGTATCTCGTCCTCGGCGATGACGTCGTCCACCTGCTTTTCGCGGGCCGCTACGACGCGGGGGCCTATCTGATCCCGGCTTTCGTCTTGTCCGGCGTGCTGAAGCTGTTCTACTCTATTCCGTCCAGCTATATCGGTGGACGGGCGCCGACGTCGGCCGTCAGGCAGTTCATGTTCGTCAATCTGGGCACGATGTTCCTCAACGTCGCGCTCGACATCATCCTCATCGTGAGGATGCGCGACGTGATGGGCGCCGCAATCGCAACGGCGATCGCGTGGGGACTGCGCCTCATCGCGGGTCTCATCATCATGCGACGCCACGCGGGGCGCGAGCCGCAGGGCTCCGACGGCGCCACATCGTGACATCGACATCGGGAAGGAAGAACCATGGCGAAACGAGGAAGCGGCAAGAGGCATGACGGACGCTCAGGACGAGGAAGGCAGGGGAGCCCGGCCGCGCGCGACGGATCCATGGTCGAGCCGGGTCCGGGGAACATCCTCGGACGACGCGCAACGCTCATCTGCGTCGGCGTCATCGTCGCGGTCGCCCTCGTCCTGTTTCACCGGGCGATCTTCGCAGGTGAGATCCTCGTGGGCGGCGACGTCCTCGCGGGCGCCCTGATCTTCGAGGACTACGCCGAGAGCCGCATGGCGGCCGGGGCACTGCCCTTCTGGAACCCGTACATCTTCTCGGGAATGCCCTTCTTCGAGAGCATGACATGGAACGGCATCGTCTATCCGAGCTACTGGATCGGCCACTTCCTCGCGACGGTACCCGGAGTCGAGCTGCCGCGGCTGACCTTCATCGTCCTCCACTACATCCTGGCCGGGCTCGGCACGTTCGCATACCTCCGTTCGAGGCGTGTCGGTCACGTCGGCGCTCTCGCGGGCGGCCTCGCGTTCATGCTCACGCCGCACTTCATCGGTCTTGCAGGCATCGGCCACGGCGGAAAGGTGCTCACCGGCGCCTACATCCCGCTGGTTCTCTTGGCCGCTCACAACGTTCTCGAGCGGGGCCGGCTGCGCTGGCTCGGGCTGCTCGGCCTCTTCGGCGGGCTGCAGTTCCTCGCGCGCCACATCCAGGTCAGCTACTTCACGTGGATGGCGGTCGGGCTCCTCATCGTGTATCACGTCGCAACGGAACTCGCGCGGGGACGCGACTGGCGCCCCCTCGTCCGCCGCTCGCTCATGGTCATCGGCGCCGGGGTCCTCGCGGTCGCCATCGCCGGCATCCTCCTCGTGCCTCTGCAGAGCTACGCGGACTTCTCGACGCGAGCGTCCGAGGACGGCGGGATGGGCATCCGGAACGCGAGCATGTGGTCGTTCCACCCCAAGGAGATCCTGACCTTCTTCGTGCCCTCCGCGTTCGGCCTCGCCAACGAGACCTACTGGGGGCCCATGCCGGGGAATCAGGTCACGCACTCGGTCGGGTTCATCGTGCTCGCCCTCGCGTTCATCGGCGTCTTCGCCAGGAGGGACCGAAACGCCTGGTTCCTCGGAGTGCTCGCCGCGGTATTCCTCGTTTTGAGTTTCGGCAAGTACCTCGGCCCCCTCTACACGGCGCTCTACAACGTCCTGCCGGGCTTCAGCCGCTTCCGCGTGCCGGCGCTGTTCCTGCTCTTCACGCAGTTCGCGCTCGCAGCGCTCGCGGGGCACGGTGTCTCGGCGCTCCTGGGCGAGGTGAGGCGACGGCGCACGCGCTGGCTCATCTGGGCTGCGGGAGTCACCTTCGTCGGAGCGCTCATCGGCATCATCGTCCTCCTGGCACGACCGGCGCTCGAGCAGGGCGCGTTGTCATCGCTCCTCGCCAAGAACCCCGGTGTGAGCCCGGCCGACGTCCGGCCGTACGCGTCGATCGCGGCCCGCATGGCGGCCCGCGACGCCGGCATCCTCATCGCGTTCGCCTTCGCCGCGGGCGTCGGCGTGCTTGTCGCGTCGGTCAGGAAGCTCCCGGCTCTCATCCCGGCTGCGCTCCTTCTCGGAGTGGTCGTGTGGGAGCTCTGGGTCATCGACGCACGTTTCCTCGACCCTCAGCGGATGCAGCCGCTCGAGCACTACTACCCCAGGACACAGGCGGTCGAATATCTGTCATCGCGGGAGGGGAAGTTCCGGGTGCTGCCGCTCGGACGGGACTTCACCTCGAACGCTCTGATGGTCCACCGTATCGAGTCGATCAGCGGATACCACGCCGCCAAGCTCGCCTCGTACGACGAGCTTCTCTGGCGCATCGGCTTCCCGGGCGGGCGCTTCCCCGACCTGCGCTTCCTCATGCTCACGAACGTCCGGTACGTTCTGGGGCCGGACCAGGATCTTGGTCACCCCGCGTTCACGATGGTGGCTCCGGGCGTTCACGAGTTCCTGTACGCGATGCCGCGCGCCACGCTGCTCGGGGACGTCCACGAGGTTTCCTCGGAGGGGCTCGTTCTCGGCGAGATGCGGACGGACGGATTCAACCCGATGGAGTACGCGATCGTCCAGGGAGAGCTGCCCGGCCCGGTCATGCCGGTCGAGGGCGGCACGGCGCGCATCACGACGCACGAGCCGGAGCGCATCGTCGTGGAGGCGCGTGCCCCGCAACCTTGTCTTCTCTACCTCTCGGAGGTATACTACCCGAACGGTTGGAGCGCCTTCGTAGATGGCGAGGAGGCAACCATTTACCGAACGAACTACGCATTCCGGTCCGTCTATCTCGAGGCCGGGGACCACACGGTCGAGTTCGTCTACAGACCCCGCTCGGTCCGACAGGGACTCTGGCTCACGATCATCGGGCTGGCGGCGGCGGCCGCGCTCGTCCTCGTCCCCGCGAGGCGGGGAGGGGATCCCCGGGGAGCGGCAGCATGAAGGTGATGATCGTCGTCCCGACCTACAACGAGAGGGACAACATATCGCGGCTCGTTCCCAGGCTGCTGGGGCACGGCGAGCACATCAACCTGCTCGTCGTCGACGACGGGTCCCCGGACGGAACGGGGGAGTACGTCGATGAACTTGCCGCGTCGAACCCGCGGGTCCACGTGCTTCATCGTCCGTCCAAGATGGGGCTCGGTTCCGCCTACGTTCAGGGATTCAAGTACGCGCTGGCCACCGATGCGGACCGCATCGTCCAGATGGACGCGGACTTCTCGCACGATCCCGACGTCGTCCCGGAGCTTCTCGAGTTGTCCGGTCGCCACGACGTCGTGCTCGGGTCGCGCTACATCACAGGAGCGAACGTCGCGAACTGGCCGCTCCGACGCCTGTTCCTGAGCTACTTCGCCAACGTCTACACGCACCTCGTGACGGGGCTCCCGCTTCACGACTCGACGGGCGGCTACAAGTGTTTTCGCCGGGAGGTGCTTGAGTCGATCGATCTCGATGCCATACGGTCCGACGGGTACTCGTTCCAGATCGAGGTCAACTTCCGCTGCTGGAGGAAGGGCTTCTCGATCCACGAGACCCCGATCGTCTTCGTCGATCGCCACGCCGGCACGTCGAAGATGTCCCGCAGAATCGTCTGGGAGGCGATGTGGCTGGTGTGGCGCCTGAGGATCGAGCGCATCCTGAGGAGGATCTGAACGCGCGCTGGGCGCGGCTCGACCTCTCCATCATCATCGTCGGATACGAGAGCGCCGAGCCGCTCGGCGAGTGCCTCAGGTCGCTCGAGCGGTGCTCCGACGAATCGTCCCGGGAGATCATCGTCGTCGACAACGCGTCGAGCGACGAGACCGTCGGGATGATCCGTCGGGACTTCCCCGCGGTCGAGCTCATCGAGAACAGCGCCAACGTCGGGCTCTCGCGAGCCGTCAATCGCGGCATCCGTGCGTCGAACGGGCGATACGTTCTCGTGCTGAACCCGGACATCGTCGTGCGGTCCGGGGGGCTGGATGCGCTCGTAGCGTTCATGGACGCGACGCCGGAGGCAGGGCTCGCCGGGGCGAAGCTGCTCAACAGCGACGGGTCGCTTCAGCACTCGTGCCGGGGCTTCTACACGTTCTGGACGCTGCTTCTGCGACGAACGGTGCTCGGCAAGGTGTTCCGATCGAGCCGGGCGATCCGGCGGCACCTGATGCTCGATTTCGACCACGAGTCGCCGCTCGAGGTCGACTGGGTTCTCGGAGCGTGCATGATCGTGCGCCGGTCCGCGATGGCGGATGTCGGTGCGATGGACGAGCGGTTCTTCCTGTACTTCGAGGACGTCGACTGGTGCTACAGGATGTGGCGCGGCGGATGGAGCGTCTGGTACGTCCCCTCATCGGTCATGGAGCATGGCCACGCGCGTGAGAGCGCGCGGCCGGGCATCAACAGACTCCTGATAGCGCACCTCATCTCCCTTCTGCACTTCTACGAGAAGTGGGGAGGCATCATCTACCGCATGAAGAAACATCGGCGCATCCTCCTGACGCTCGCCAATGTCCTGGCCGACCTCGTCGCGATCAACGGAGGATTCCTGCTCGCCTACGGTCTTCGAGCGAACCTGCAGGGTCTTTTGACGACCGACTACCTCACGCTCGGAACGTACTACCCGGCGTTCGTCGGCTTCGCCAACATCGCCTTCCTGCTCGTCTTCGCCTTCCTCGGCCTCTACAGCGGGCGCCGCGTCCGCGAGTCCGGCGCCGCGCTGGCGGTTCGCATCATCCGGGCCTCGGCGGTGACGGCCGTTCTCCTCATGGCCAGCACGTTCCTGACCTCGACAACGATCTACTCACGCGTCCTGGTCGGGACCTTCTGCATCCTCGTGGCGCTTCTGGACATCGCTCTGCGAGGCGTGCTTCGCTGGATGCAGACGCTTGCCCGGGCCGGCGGCTTCGATCTGACGCGCGTCGTCATCGTCGGGACCGACCGGGTCGCGACTCAGCTCGCCGCGAACATCGCCGGCTCGCCGGAGCTCGGCTACGATCTGGTCGGTCTCGTCACCGCGAATGCGGGCAACGGCGGGGCGCGCGGCGAGGACCTGGCCGTCCCACTCGTGGGCTCTCTGGACGAGCTCCCGGAGCTCATCGACCGGCAGCGCATCGAGGAGGTGATCTTCGCGGACCCCGGGCTGTCCAGCGCGAGCATCTCGGACTTCCTCATCGAGGCAAGGCGGAGCACGGTCGAGGTCAAGATGCTCTCGGATCTGACGAGCCTGCTGACGCGACGCGCGCGCGTTGAGGAGTTCCTGGACGTACCGATCGTGGCCTTCGAGCGCGAGGCGCTGCTGGGCGCGCAGGCCGGAGTCAAGCGCCTCATCGACATCCTCGCCGCGCTGCTCCTGCTCATTCTGACCGCCCCGTTCGTCCTCGCCGCGGCGCTCGTCTGCCTCGTCGCGCGTGGCCGCCCCCTGTTCGAGCGCCACCGGCGCGTCGGACTGGGAGGTGAGCCTATCGCGATCCTGGGCCTCAGGAGGCAGGAGACGCCAGGCGCGCTCCGGCGGTTCGTGACGCGGCACGGCCTGGACCGCGTGCCAGAGCTATGGGACGTGATCGCCGGCCGGATGAGTCTCGTCGGTCCTGCGCCACTCACGGAGACGGAGGCCGCCGCCTGTTCGCCGCGAGAGCGGGTGCGGTTCGACGCGCGACCGGGAGTCACGGGGCTGGCCCGGGTGGCGGGATCGGCGCGCGCGGTGCAGGACACAGGCGGCGCGCTCGACGCGTACTACGTGCAGAACTGGTCGCTGGGCGGGGACGTCAGGATCGCCATGCGCTGGCTCCTGCTCTGCCTGGCGGGCCGCTGTTCTCCACCGACTGACGATCTCGACGACTGAGGAGGATACGGATGAAATCAGGGAGGAGCGCGGTCCGGATGCTGCTCGCACTCGCGGCGCTTCTGGCATGCGTCGCGGGAGAGGCCGTCGCCTACGACTGGGAGGCGGTGAGCGTCCCCGACGACGTGAAGGTCTGGGACATGGACCTCGAGGGCGGGACCGTCTGGCTGTCCAGCCAGGGGTTGGGACTCATCGGCTACGACGGGCAGGAGTGGGTGACGCACGTCCAGAGCGACGGGGGGATCCGGAACAACAACTGGAACTACCGCGTGTTCGTCACTTCGGGAGGCGAGAAGTGGATCACGCGCGACAGCGGAGCGACGCTCGACCGCCTCGACGATGCCGGCACCTTCTCGGAGAAATCGGACGACCGCTGGTGGTACTACGACTACCCCGAGGATCTGGCGAACAAGCGCGTCTTCTCCGCGGCGGAGGACTCCGAGGGCCGCATGTGGTTCGGGATGCGCGATGAGAACCTCAACCGAACAGGGATCCTCGAGCTCTTCATCGATAACGAGGACACGACATCTCTGGACGACGAGTGGTACCACTACGACAACGTGTTCACCCCCGACTCCACGAGCTTCGGCGGCGACGACGTCCGGGCTCTCATGGTCGACGACCACGACCGCCTCTGGATCGGCTACTACGGCTCCGGCATCGACATGTGGGACTACGGCGATCCCACCGTCTTCGCGGACGACGTCTGGGCTCACTACGAGGAGGAGGACGGGCTCCCCGAGGACGACGTGCACACCTTCTGGTGCGGATCCGACGGATCGATCTGGGCGGGAACGCTCGGCGGTCTTGCCGTGCTGGACGAGGCCACCGGGACCTGGAGCACGATCGCCGGGCTCCCCGGCAATCAGGCCCGAGCCATCTCCGAGGACGCGCAGGGACACATCTGGGTCGGCACGAACCAGGGCGTGGCTATGCTCTACGCGAACCGCACGGTCGCGTTCACGTACACGACCGACGATGGTCTCGCGGACGAGCAGGTCGACCACCTCTCGGTTCACCCCGCCAGCGGCGACGTCTGGGCCGTCACGATGAACACCGTCGCGGACCAGACCACGCTCAACCTCTTCCGTTCGGGGATCGTCGAGGGCACGGGTTCGCTCTTCGTCTACCCGAACCCCTGGAGGGAGGGCGAATCGGACGGTCCGGTCCAGATCTACGGCGCGCCGGAGGGGTCGCGAGTCGAGATCTACGACATCACGGGGGAGAAGGTCGCCGAGCTCGGAGCGTCCGAACCGTTCACCTGGGACTCGCTCGACGGGTCGCTCAATGAGGTCCCGAGCGGTGTGTACATCGTTCGCGTCGAGCCGCCCGGCGGTGATGCCGAGCTTCTGAAACTCGCCATTCTCAGATAGACAAGGACTGAGCATGAACGACCAGCCGAACAAGAGACGCACCCTCATCGTCGGGGCCGGAGCGGCCGGCGGGATGGTGGCGAAGGAGATGCGCGTCCGCCCCGAGCAGGGGTACGAGGCTGTCGGGTTCCTCGACGACGATCCCGCGAAGATCGGGACCGAGATCGACGGACTGCCGGTGCTCGGAGGCATCACGGAGCTCGCAGCCATCGCCCGCGAACACGCCATCGGCCAGGTCGTCATAGCGATCCCGTCGGCGTCCGGCGCGTCGATCCGGGAGGTCGTCGCGCTCTGCGAAGAAGCCGATGTCCCTGCGAAGATCGTACCGGGGGTCTGGGAGATCATCCTCGGAGAGGTCACGATCAGCCAGATCCGCGAGGTCCTGCCCGAGGACCTGCTCGGCAGGGAGACCGTCACGCTGGACTGCGACGAGATGATCGGCTACCTGAGCGGGCGCACCGTCCTCATAACGGGTGCGGGGGGATCGATCGGCTCCGAACTCGCGCGCCAGGTCGCAGCGTTCGGCCCGGAGCTCCTGGTGCTGATGGGACGAGGCGAGAACAGCATCTACGAGATCGACCAGGAGATCGGTCAGGACTACCCCGACATTCGGAGACGGCTCGTCATCAGCAGCATCTCGGACCCGATGTCCGTCGAGGTGATGTTTCGCGACCTGAGGCCCCAGATCGTGCTGCACGCGGCGGCCCACAAGCACGTCCACCTGATGGAGGCCTACCCGGACGAGGCGGTCAAGAACAACATCATGGGCACGCGCATCCTCATCGATGCGGCCGTCCGGTACGGCGCCGACCGCGTGGTCATGCTCTCCACCGACAAGGCAGTACGACCGAGAGGCGTCATGGGAGCCTCCAAGCGAGTCGCGGAGTCCATCCTCATCGAGCGCGCTGGGCGAGGGAGCAAGACGAAGCTCATCGCCGTTCGCTTCGGCAACGTTCTGGGAAGCCGCGGCAGCGTCGTTCCTCTCTTCCGGCAACAGATCAGTCACGGCGGCCCGGTGACCGTGACTCATCCGGACGTCACGCGGTACTTCATGACCATCCGCGAGGCGGCGATGCTCGTGCTCGAGGCAGGGCTCTCGGGCCGAGGCGGGGAGATCTTCGTCCTCGACATGGGCGAGCCGATGCGGATCGCCGACCTCGCAGCGCACATGATCCGTCTCTCCGGGCTCGAGCCCGGCAGGGATATTGCTATTGAATTCACCGGCCTGCGCCCGGGCGAGAAGCTGCACGAGGAGCTGTGGTACTCGGACGAGACGCTCCTCGGGACCGGCCGGGAGAAGGTAATGGTCGTGCAGTCGCCGTCCGACACAGTGATCCCCGGGCTCTGGGATCGCGTCAAGCGCCTCGAGGAGCTGGCCGAACACTGTGACCGCGAGGGGGTGCTCCGCGAGCTCGGTGCCATCTTCCCGGACATGAAGGGGAAAACCGCCCATGACGAAGAAGACCCCGGCCGCTGAGGGCGGAGCCCCAGTCCGGAACGAGTTTCTTCCTTTCGCGCGCCCGTGCATCGAGGCCGCGGACATCGACCTCGTCGTAGAGACCCTTCGCTCCGGTTGGTTGACGGTCGGGCCGAGAACGCACGAGTTCGAACGGCGCGTCGCGGAGTACGTCGGCGTCGAGTCGGCCGCGGCGCTCAACTCCTGCACCGCGGGGCTTCACCTGGCGATGGTGGCTCTCGACGTCGGACCGGACGACGAGGTCGTCCTGCCCGCCATCGACTTCGCGTCGGGACCGAACACGGTCTGCCACCTCGGCGCGAGACCCGTCCTCGTCGATGTCGACCCGAACACACTCTGCGTCACACCGGAGATCCTGGAGCGGGCCATCACAGAGCGCACGCGCGTTCTCATGCCCGTGCACTTCGCCGGCCGTCCCTGTGACATGGACGGGATCATGGAGCTGGCGCGCGACCGGGGCGTCAGGGTCGTCGCGGACGCCGCGCACGCCATCGGAGCCGACATCGGCGGCCGGCGCATCGGGAGCATGGCGGACATCACCTCGTTCAGCTTCTACGTGACGAAGGGCATCACGACGGGCGAGGGTGGCGCCGTGACGTCCATCGACCCGGACCTCACGGCGCGCGTCTCGCTTCTCAGCCTGCACGGCATGAGCAGCGACGCGTGGAAGCGCTACAGCGACCGGGGTCCGTGGTACTACGAGGTTCTCGAGGCCGGGTACAAGTACAACATGAGCGACATCCAGGCCGCGCTCGGGCTTGCGCAGATCGACCGGGTGGACGCGTTCCGGGAGAAGCGCGCGAGCATAGCGGCGACGTACTCCAGGGCGTTCGCGGACAACCCGGGCGTCACGGCGCCGCCGGACTACCCGAACGGTCGGCACGCCTGGCACCTGTACCCCGTCCAGATCGAGGTCGACGCGCTGGACATCGACCGCGACCGCTTCATCCACGAGCTTCTGGCCGAGGGGATCGGCGTGAGCGTTCACTTCATCCCGATCCACTACCACCCGTACTACCGGAGGACCCTGGGACTGGGACGCGGGAGCTTCCCCGTCGCGGAGCGCTACTTCGAACGAGCCGTCTCGCTGCCCATCTACCCTTCGATGACCGACGCCGACGTGGCGGACGTCGTCGAGGCGATCACGAAGCTCACGACCTGCCACCGGAGGTAGCCGGCATGCGATTCGCGGTGACCTCCACGGTGGAAGCACGATCCTGGGACGAACTGCTCGCGGCTGATGCCTCATCGAGTTTCTTCCACTCCCGAACCTGGTGCGACCTCGTGCAGCTCGCGCTGCCGCACGCGGAGACGTTCTTCGCGACGGCGAGCGACGGCGAGCTGCTCGTGGCCGGTCTGCCGATCGTGGTTCGGTCGCGAGGCCCCGTCCGCCTGGCGGAATCGATGCCGTTCGGGACGTACGGAGGCGTCGTTGCGCGCCATGATGCTCCTCGCGAGACGGCCCGACGCCTCGTGGAGACTCTCCTCGAGAAGGTGGGAGGCACGACGGTCGGCCAGGTGCGGTTCGTCGACTTCAACGGGCGGCTCTCCGACGCCTGCGAAAGCTTCGCGAGCGAGGAGAGCGATGCGCAGATCGTCCGACTCGGGCGCCCCTTCGATGAGGTCTGGGACGGCTTCCGCCCGTCCGCGCGGAACAAGGTGCGGAAGGCCGAGAAGGCGGGGGTGACCGTGCGCGAAGCGCGCGGCATCGAGGACTACCTGGCCTACTACGCGCTCCTCGAGGAGTGCTCGGAGCGCTGGGGGACGGAGAATCCGTTCGGCGTCCGATTCTTCGAGGCGCTGGCCCGGTCCGGCGACAAGGGCATCCAGCTCCTCGTGGCGGAGCACGAGGGACGTGTGATCGCGGGTGATCTCAACTTCCTCTCCGCGACCTCGGCCTTCAACTGGGGCAACGTCTCGCATCGAGACTCCGTTCGCCTCGCCCCGAACTCGCTGCTCCACGCGAGGGGAATGGAGGAGGCGTGCCGCAGAGGTCTTTTGACGTACAACCTCGGGGGCAGCGGCGGCATTGACGCCGTCGCGAAGTTCAAGTCGGCGTTCGGCACCGAGCGTGTGACGTACGTCGAGCACGTTCTCGAGAAGCCGTGGATGCGCCTCGGCAGGCGCCTTCGCGACCGACGGGGAGGAGAGGCCTGATGGGCACGAGAGCGCGCATCCTGCTGGCGGCGGCCGTGAGCGTCCACATCATCCTTCTCGCGTCGCTCATTCACCCGTCGCACTTCCTCAACCCCCTGTTCCCGGAAGGCGTTCACACGATCGCGCAGGAGTACGACGAGGACGGACGGCTCGTCCGCACCATCGAGGGCGGGGGTCTCGGCGCCGACTTCTTCGCCTTCTACCAGGCGGGGACCTACGTGCTCGAGGGCGACGACATCTACCGGCGCCCGCAGGACGACCCGGATCGGGTTGTGCCGTACGGGTACTTCTACCGCTACCTGCCGTTCGTGGCGTACACGCTGGGCGTCGCATCGAACGCCGTGCCTCCCTGGACCGCCTACTGGATCTGGGTCGCGGTCGTCGAGCTCGTCCTCCTGTGGTGCGTCATCCTGACGTACCGGGCGGTGACCGACCGCTGGCTCTTCGCGTGCCTGGCGACCATGTGGCTGGTGTTCACGCCGTTCTACATGGAGCAGTACATGGGGCAGCTCTCGTTCGTCATGGGCGCCCTCATCTTCGCCATGGTCCTCGCGCACGCGCGCGGGCGCACAGCGCGTTTCGACTGGCTCTGGATCGCGAGCGTCATCATCAAGCACATGACCGTGCTCTTCGTGCCGATCATGGTGCGCCTGAAGCGGTACCGCACGGTGTTCCTGGCCTTCGCCCTGCTGGCCGTCACGGCGATACCGTACCTGATGCTGAGGGAGAGCGGCGTCGGCGATTTCACACATGACAATTTCGACCTGTCGCTCTACCCGTACTCCGGAAACATGGGGGCGCTCGCCCTCCTGATGGTGCTCAAGGCACGACTGTTCCCGGCGGCCTCGGAGATCGGTTTCTCGCTCGGGCCTGTGCGCATGACCGTCACACGGCTGCTCGTCCTCGCCACGATGGCGGTCCCGACCCTGACAGCTCTCTGGATCACGTTCCGGAGACGCCCCTTCGACCTCGTCGAGTCCGTGAGCCTCTGGACGATGGTCTACTTCTTCGTGTTCCGCGAGATCTGGGAGTACCACTACGTGCTTCTGATGCCGATCCTGGTGCTGCTCTTCATGAAGACGAGGGCGCGCGTGCTCTGGTGGATCTACGCGATCGCCGCGGCCCCGACGCTCTTCGTGCTCTACGACGTCCCCGAGGCCAGAAGCCCTGAGGTCCACTGGAGCGCTCTCGAGCACATCCTGAATCACTCCGTGAAGGTCGTGCCGCTGGTGTGGCTCTTCGTCTGGGTCGCGTGGGGCCTCTACCGGCGCCACGTCACGCTCCGCGAGCGGGGCGCGGCGAACGACCTGGCGGTCGTGCTCTAGGAGGCAAGCCCGTGCGCATCGCCTACCTCTCGATCGGCGGACACATCCACACCGAGCGCTGGCTCTCGCACTTCGTGCGGAGCGGGCACGAGGTCCATCTTCTGACGGTGCAGCCGGCGCCCATCGATGGGGTGACGGTGCACGACATCCGCACGGGCATCCCCCTGAAGCCGATGCACTACGCCGCGGCGCTCGTGAAGGTCCGGCGTATCCTCGCTCGCATCCGGCCCGACCTTCTGCACACGCACTTCCTCACGGGCTACGGCTACTGGGGCGCGTTCTCAGGATTCCACCCGTCCATCCTGACCGTCTGGGGAGACGACGTGTACGTGACGCCGCACGAGACGAGACTCAAGGGCGCCCTGGCCCGACGGGTGCTGCGCAGCGCGGACCTCATCACCGGTGACTCCCAGGACATCCTCGATCACGCGGTCGCCATGGGAGCGGAGCGCGACAAGTGCCGGGTCGTCCAGTGGGGCGTCGACCTTCGTCGCTTCCGTCCGGACGCCGCCGGCGGGGTGCGCGAACGCCTCGGCATTCCATCGAACGCCCCCGTCGTCATCAGCATCCGGTCTTTCACGCAGGCCTACTACAACATCGACGTGATCGTCAGAAGCGCATCGCGCGTCCTCGATGAGCGCCCGGATGCGCACTACATCGTCGCCGGCAACGAGGGTGACGATGCCCCCCTTCGAGCGCTTGCGGCCACGCTGGGGCTCGACGAACGGGTCCATTTCGTCGGCCGGATACCGCATGACGATCTCCCGGGGTACCTGGCAACCTCGGATGTCTTCCTCTCCGTGCCGTCAGTGGACGCCACGCCGGTCTCGCTTCTCGAGGCGATGGCGTGCGGAGCACCGGTGATCATCTCCAGACTGGAATCGGCCATGGAATGGGTGACCGACGGGGAGAGCGGTCTCGTCGTGACCCCGGCCGACCAGCGGGAACTCGAGGATGCCACACTGAAGCTCCTTGGTGACCCTGACATGCGCCGGGGTTTTGCGCGGACGGCGTTCGCGAAGGTGAGGCGCGACGCCGACCACGAGAAGCACATGCGCGAGATGGAACGCCTCTGCGAGGAGCTCGTGCGCTCCTATCGATCCGGCGGCGGGGAGGGGTCCTCATGACGCGCGTCAGCGTCGTCATACCGACCTACAACAAGGAGCCTCTCCTTGCGCGCACGCTTGCGTCCCTGGCAGGGCAGACATATCCGGCCGAGCGCACGGAGATCGTCGTTGCGGACGACCACTCGACGGATGGAACGTCCGCCTACCTGGCGGGTCTCAAGCTCCCGCAGCGACTCACGGTCGTCAGGCACGATGAGAATCGTGGACGAGCGGCGGCCCGCAACAGCGCGATCCGTGCCGCGACCGGCGAGCTCATCGTGTTCGTCGACGACGACATGCTTTGCGCGCCCGATCTCATCGAGCGCCACGTACGCCTCCACGGCGATCACCCGGACGCCGTCGTCGTGGGTCGCGCCCGACAGGCGGAAGAGCTGGGCCACTCGACGGCGCTCACGTATCTCGACCGCATGGGCGTGGCCAAGCACGCAGCGGGCTCCCGGGTGCCCGCGCGCTACTTCGTCACGAACAACAGTTCCGTCGCCCGCGACCGTCTTCTCGAGGTGGGCCTCTTCGACGAGACATTCCGGAACTACGGATTCGAGGACACGGAGATCGCATTCCGTCTTGAGGACGAGGCCGGCCTGACAACGTGGTACTGCGCGGAAGCGGCGGCGCTCCACATACACCGCCAATCCTTCGACGACATCCTGGACAAGCGGATCGAGAACGCCGCGCCGCTCAGACACCTTCTCGCCAGGCACCCCGACCGGGCGGGGGAGATGCGCGTCGACCTCCTTCTTCCCGTGTCGCCGACCGACCAACCGGGTCTTCGCGTACGCAAACGCCTCGTCGCGCTCGCCACGAACAGGCTCTTCTACCACCTGGTCCGGGCCGCGGCGCGAGCCGTCTGGTTGCGCGGGCTGTCGCTTCCGGTGATGACATACCTGATCGCATGCCAGTACCGGGCCGGGCTCGCGGCCGGCGCGCCGGAGGGGCCCGACGCCGCCGTCTGACTCCCGCTGGACCGACGGACTCCCGCTGAACTGCATGATCCCGGGACGACCGTCTGATCCCAGGAGGATCGTCCGATTTCGGGAGAGGGAGCGAGGCCCGTCTCACGGGCCTCGCAAGGAGGCCGCGGCACCCGGCCGGCGACGTAACACGCTCCATGGCACACTCTATGCTTCTCATCAGCGACTGCAGGACGACGACCCGAATACGTTCCCTGCGGTTCGCGTGAGCAGTCGCCAGGTCGTGGGCTGATCCCCAATACCCAGGTCATGAGTCGTACGCCACCTGTTGCACGCCTCCGCGGGGAACGCTTAACACGAGCCGGAGCTCCGGGCCACCAGCCCGGGGCTCCGGCCGTTTCCGTTGACATCGCTCGCGCGCCTCTGCTAGACTGCCGGCGTTCTCGCGGCACCTGAGTGTGCCGCGGATGCGGTACCTGAGTGTGCCACGGATGCGGTACCTGAGTGTGCCGCAGGTCTGCGGCGTATCCGTGCGCCGCGCGTTCGCGGCAGGTCCCCATGCCGGCGATGGAGAAGTGTATCCCGGTTCGGCGTCCTGCTGTCCGGGAGACGCTCGTGAGTGATGTGACCAGGATCGCCGATGAGGTCCTGAGACGGCTCCTCTGGGAGTCCGGCAGCCCGCCGCGGACCGTGACGCCACTCGGCGAGGCCGGCGTCTCCATACCGGTGGCCGTCAGCGCGCGCCACGTGCACATCTCCCGCACCGTGATGGACCGCCTCTTCGGCGAGGGATACGCGCTTACGAAGCGAAGCGACCTCCGTCAGCCGGGTCAGTTCGCCGCGGAGGAGACCGTGACGGTCGTGGGCCGTTCTCTGAGAGCGATCGAAGAGGTTCGCATCCTGGGTCCCGTGAGGACCTACACGCAGATGGAGATGTCCAGGGCGGACGCTGTCCGCCTCGGCATCGATCCTCCGATCAGGCGCTCGGGCGACCTCGCCGGCAGCGCCCCGCTGACGCTGGTGGGGCCTCACGGAGCGGTGACCCTCAAGGAGGGCGGCATCAGGGCGACCCGGCACCTCCACATGACGCCGCGCGACGCAGAGCAGCGGCGCGTCGCGAACGGGGAGCTCGTACGCGTCAGATTCAGCGGTCCGGCTGCGCTCGTGCTCGAGAACGTCATCGTCAACGTCTCGGATGACGCCGCACTTGAGCTCCACCTGGATACGGACAACGCGGGCGCGGCGGACGTGCGCGGCCCGATGATGGTCAGCATCCTGAAGTAGAGAGATTTCCCACGGCCCGCTGCGGCCGCGGCCCTGAAGGTTGTCCGGGTCCAAGCGGCAGCGAAGGCAGAGGCCCAAGAGCGGGCAGGACGAGGGGGTGGTCAATTGCCGGGTAGTGCACTCGGAATGGTCGAGACCCGAGGCGTGATCGGGCTCATCGAGGCCGCGGACGCGATGGTCAAGACCGCGAACGTGACCCTGACCCGCTACGAGCGGACCGGCGGCGGTTACGTCGCCATCCTCGTGCGCGGGGATGTCGGCGCTGTCAAAGCCGCGGTCGCGGCCGGTGTGGCGGCGGCCAGCAAGGTGGGCGAGATGGTGTCGCATCACATCATCCCGGCCCCGCACGAATCGCTTGAGGACATACTGCTCTGATGTGTCGGCCCGGCGAGGCGGGGCACGCCCGAGGACCAGCGAGGCCGGGCGGCTCCGAAGGCGCGGGCACCACGCGGGAGGACAAGGTATGGGCGAGGCCCTCGGAATGATCGAGACCAGAGGCTTTGTCGGGATGGTCGAGGCATCCGATGCCATGGTCAAGGCTGCGAAGGTCACCCTGGTGGGATACGAGAAGGTCGGCGGAGGATACGTCACGGCCGTGGTTCGCGGTGACGTCGCAGCGGTGCGCGCGGCGGTCGACGCCGGCACGGCGGCCGCCAGCAAGGTCGGCGAGCTCATCTCGACACACGTCATCCCCAGACCGCACCTGAGCCTTGAGGAGGTCCTGCCGATCGGCAAGACCGGCAAGACGAAGTAGCTCGCGGGCCGGCGGCCGGACCGGGCTGCGCGAGCCGCTCTCCGGCCGGGCGCCCGCTTGCCTATGGGGGACCTATGAACATCGGTCGCGTCGTCGGGACGGTGGTCTCGACCCAGAAGGACCAGAAGCTGGTCGGCACGAAGCTGCAGATCGTCAAGCAACTCGGGCTCGACTGCCGGGAAACGGGCTCGTTCGTCGTCGCGGTCGACGCCGTCGGCGCCGGACAGGGCGAGGTGGTGCTCTACGCCAGCGGGAGCTCCGCGCGGCAGACCCCCATCACGAAGGACCGTCCCGCCGACGCCGTTATCATGGCCATCATCGATTCGATCGAGGTCGACGGCGAACTGACCTACGAGAAGACCTAGCGCCGCCCGTCGCCCGGTGACGGCGCGGTCTGGAGCGACAAGCGATGCCGATGGACAGGACCGGGATCGAGGCGATCGTCGAGCGCGTGATCGGCGAGGTCCGGGACGAGCGGTCCCGCGTCGAGCCGCAGACGTTCGACGGGCGCGGGATCCTGCCGGACATCGCCTCCTGCGTGGCTGCGGCGTCGAGCGCCTTCGTGGAGCTCACGTCCACGTCCCTCGAGGAGCGACGCGATCTCATCGCCGCGATGCGGGCGACGGCCCTCGAGCTGGCCGAGGAGATCTCGACGCTGGCCGTCGAGGAGACCGGTCTCGGTCGGGCGGACGACAAGGTTCGCAAGAACCGGCTCGCCGCGAGGGCATCGCCCGGGGTCGAGGATCTCGCGCCACGGGCCTTCTCGGGAGACCACGGTCTCACCATCGTCGAGTGTGCGCCGTACGGCGTCATCGGGTCCATCACACCCTCGACGAACCCATCCGAGACCATCATCAGCAACGCGATCGGCATGGTGGCCGCCGGCAACACGGTCGTGTTCAATCCCCATCCGGGAGCACGCATCGTCTCGCTGACCGTTATCGACCGGCTGAACCGCGCGATCGCGCAAGCAGGCGGTCCGAGGGCGCTGCTCTTCGCGCCCGCGGACCCGACCGTCGCGACCGCACAGGAACTCATGCGCCACGACGGCGTGCGTCTGCTCGTCGTGACGGGAGGTCCCGGCGTCGTGCGCGCCGCCATGCAGTCGGGGAAGCGTGTCGTCGCGGCGGGTCCGGGAAACCCGCCCGTCGTGGTCGACTCGACCGCAGACGTCGAGAAGGCGGGCCGCGACATCGTCGCCGGAGCCACGCTCGACAACAACATAGTCTGCATCGCGGAGAAGGAGATCATCGTCGAGCGCGATGTGGCCGGGCTGCTCAAGCAGGCGCTCACGGCGGCCGGCGCCGTTGAGGTGCGCGGCCAATCGCTTACTCGCCTCATGGACGCGGTCATCGTCGAGGATCGCGGGCCCCGGCAGCAGGCCGTGATGAACCGCGAACTCATCGGGAAGAACGTGGAGGTCATCCTGGACGCTGCCGGGCTCTCGTGCCCCAGCGGCGCGCGAATGGCCTTCTTCGAGGCCGACGAGACGCATCCGCTCGTCTGGACGGAGCAGATGATGCCCGTGCTTCCGCTTGTCACGGCGCCCGGTCCGGGAGAGGCGATCGAGATGGCGCGGCGGTTCGAACGCGACTGCCGCCACACGGCCGTCATGCACTCCCGCAACGTCGAGCACATGTCGCGCATGGCGCGCGTGATGGACTGCTCGATCTTCGTGAAGAACGGGCCTTCGTATGCCGGGCTCGGCTTCGGGGGCGAGGGATTCACGACGTTCACCATCGCCAGCCCGACCGGCGAGGGGCTGACCTCCGCCCGAACCTTCACGCGCGAGCGGAGATGCACGCTCGTGGACTACTTCAGGATCGTCTAGGAGCGCGAGGGGGCTTTCGTGCCGACGGAGCTTTGCGACGCAATACGCGCGGCAGGCGTGGTCGGGGCCGGGGGGGGAGGCTTCCCCACGCACGTGAAGGCCGCGACCGAGGCCGACACGCTCCTCGCCAACGGCGCCGAGTGCGAGCCGCTCCTGCGCTCCGACAGCGCGGTGATGCGCGCCGCCCCGGAGCGTGTGCTCGCCGGTATCTCGCTGATGCGCGAGGCGATCGGCGCCGACCGCGCCGTTCTCGCCGTCAAGCGGAAGAACCTCGCTGACATCGAGGAGCTCATCGCGGGCGTCGAGGCCTCTTCTGACATTGAGCTCAACGTTCTGGACAACGTGTATCCGTCGGGGGACGAGTATCTGCTGGTCCACGAGGCGACCGGTCGGGTCGTGCCGGAGGGCGGTATCCCCCCGGACGTGAGTGTCGTCGTGAGCAACGTGACGACCCTTGCGCAGGTAGCCGAAGCGCGCGAGGGAAGGCCGGTGACCCGGCGCTTCGTGACGGTCCACGGCGCGGTGGCGAGACCGGGAACGGTCGTGGCGCGCGTCGGGACCCGCCTGGCCGACCTCGTGGAGGCCGCCGGGGGGGCGACCTGCGAGCCGTCCGCGATCATCGCCGGGGGTCCGATGATGGGACGACTGGCGGACCTGAACGAGCCGACCGTGAAGACGACGGCCGGCATCATCGTCCTCCCGGAGTCGCACCTTCTCGTCACGTCGCGGCGCGAGACGGTATCGCACGCGCTCCGGATCGCGCGGGCGGCGTGCTGCCAGTGCATGGCCTGCACGGAACTGTGTCCGCGCGCACTGCTGGGGCACGACCTTGCGCCGCACCGCACGATCAGGGCGATCCAGTACGGCCTGGAATCGACCGAGCATCCGCACGTGACATCGGCGTACCTGTGCTGCGAGTGCGGCATGTGCGAGCTGTTCGCGTGTCCGCTCGAGATCAGACCCCGACGCATCCTTGCGGAGCTCAAGGCGGAGCTTGCGCGACGCGGAGTCGAGAACCCGCACACGAAGAAGGAACTCGACCCGAGCTCCGTGCGCGCGTACAGGCAGATTCCCACGTCGCGTCTCGTGCAGCGACTGGGGCTCGCTCGTTACGACGCGCCGGCGCCGCCGGAACCGGAGCCCCTCGCGGTCGACCGGGTCCGACTGAGGCTCTCGCAGCATGTCGGCGCGGCGGCCGAACCGGTCGTCCGGGAGGGGGACGCGGTTCTCGAGGGCGACGTCGTCGGCGAGATCCCGCCGGGCGCGCTCGGCGCAAGAGTGCATGCGAGCATCTCCGGCACGGTCACCGGCGTCACGAGCGATTCGATCATCATCGAACACCGCCCTGAGCAGCGCTCCGCGTCACGCTAGGAAGAGCAGGACGGCGCAGCCGGGACGATATGCAGCAGGAAGAGCGGAGGACCATGCCCAGACAGAAGAAACGTGAAGCAGCTCCGGCGCAAGGGCCGGGCGGCCTCGAGGCGATTGCCATCATCGAGACGATCAGCATCGCCATCGGTATCGAGATCACAGACGCGATGGCCAAGATGGCCAGCGTGGACGTCCTCGAGTCGACGCCTATCTGTCCCGGCAAGTACATGGTGCTCGTCGCGGGCGGTGTCTCCGAGGTGGAGGCGTCACTGAAACGAGGCGTCGAGATCGGCGGCGACGTCGTCGCGGACACGCTTTTCATCCCGCACGTGCACTCCTCCGTATTCCCGGCAATCCTGGGCGCGGTGGAAGCGGAGCCCCTCGAGGCGCTCGGAGTCGTCGAGACTTTCACCATCGCCTCGTCGATCCTGGCGGCCGACGCAGCCGCCAAGGCGGCCCGCGTCCGGATCCTCGAGATCCGCGTGGCGAAGGGGCTGGGCGGGAAGGGCTTCTTCACGATGACGGGCGAGGTTCACGAGGTCGAGGCCGCCATGGACGCGGCGCTCGCGGTCGCCCGCTCATCCGGAACGCTCGTGCGAAGCACCGTCATCCCGCGACCGCATCCGGGACTCGGCGACATCGTGCTCTGAGAAGAGGGGAGAACTCGTGCACTTCGGCAGGATCATCGGCTCGGTCTGGGCCACCCAGAAGGTCCCGACGCTCGAGGGGTCACGTCTCTTGATCGTCCAGCCGCTGACGCATCGTCTCGAGGTGAAGGGTCGCCCCGTGGTCGCCGTCGACACCGTCGAGGCATCGCCGGGCCAGCTCGTCTACTTCGTGCGCTCCCGCGAGGCCGCCAAGGCTCTCGACGAGCAGTTCAACCCGGTCGATGCGGCGATCGTGGGCATCGTCGACGAGATCTCGCTTGCGGATGCGAAGCGCGATCTCGGGACCGGCACTGCCGCCGACAGCGAAGGAGGCGACTGACGTGTTCCTCGCGCGGGTCATCGGGGAGGTCGTCTCGACCATCCAGCATTCGTCGCTCGACTCCCGGACGCTTCTCGTCATCGATCGCCTCGATCTCGATGACGCGACGACCGGCGACACGCAGATAGCGGTCGACTCGGTCGGCGCGGGAGTCGGCGAGACCGTGCTGGTCGTCGACGAGGGCGGCTCCGCCGCCCTCGTTACGGGTCTGGCGAATCCGCCCATCAGGACGGTGATCGTCGGTATCGTCGATCATTTCGACGTGGAGGTATGATCGGGTGCTGAGCGAGTTCGAGGCTCGACGCGAGATCGTGGAGATCGGCCGCAGGCTGTGGCAGAGGGGATACGTCGCCTCGAACGATGGCAACATCAGCGCCCGGCTCGACGGCGAGCGCATTCTGGTGACGCCCTCGGGGGTATCGAAGGGCTTCCTCGCTCCGAACGACCTCGTGGTCGTCGACGCCGACGGAAGGCGCCTGACCGGCGAGCGTGAGCCGACCTCGGAGCTTCCTCTGCATCTGGCCGTCTACGCGCGTCGCCGCGAGGTCCGCGGGATCGTGCACGCGCACCCTCCGACTGCGACGGGCTACGCGGTGGCACGCGTTCCGCTCGGCCAGTGCATCCTGCCCGAGGTCGTCCTGACGCTGGGCTCGGTTCCGACGGCCGAGTATGCGACCCCCTCGACGCAGGCGGTCGTCGAGAGCATCGCTCGTTATATCGACGAATACAGCGCCATGCTGCTCGCCAACCACGGCGCGCTGGCACTCGGCCGCACGCTCGAAGAGGCGTACTTTCGAATGGAAACCATCGAACACTTCGCTCGCATCGCGCTCGCCGCAAGGCAGCTCGGCGGAGCCTCGCCGCTCACGCCGGGGCAGGTCGAGGATCTCGCCGCCATCCGGGAGAAACTCGGCGTCCGCGTGCCCTCCGACAGCTGCGTCAGCTGTGGAGCCTGCGCGCCACCGGCCGCGGGGTCCCCGGTCACGGGGGGCGACGACACGCGACGCTCTGCAGGAACGCCTGAGGAGACCGACCGCGGCAACGCATCCCCGCCGGAGGGCGGAGCGGACGAGTCAATCATCCAGGCGGTTCTCGCGGAGATAGCGAAGCGCCGCGCCGGCTAGCATGACCGCCGGCGAAGCCGTCCGGTCGTGACCAGCCGGGCACGGAGGAGCCACCAATGACCAGGCGTGGATGTCTCTGGGGATGGATCGCGGCCTCCGCGGTCATGCTCCTGCTCTTTCTCGTCACCCTCATGATGATCCAGGTCGTTCTGGGCGACGCGCCCGCTCGCTTCCCGACCTACGGAGCCCACGTCGGCCTCGTGCGCGTCGAGGGGATCATCGCGGATTCCCGCGGGGTCATCGCCGACCTTCAGCACTTCGAGCGCCAGGGGAACACACGCGCGCTGGTTCTTCGCATCGACAGCCCCGGAGGGGGAGTGGCCGCCACCCAGGAGATCACACGCGAGGTCCAGAGGATCCGCGAGGAGGGTATGCCCGTCGTCGTGTCGATGGGAGCCATAGCCGCATCCGGCGGCTACTATATCGCCTGCTCGGCCGACAGCATCTTCGCCAATCCCGGTACGCTGACCGGGAGCATCGGCGTGGTCATGAGTTTCGCGAACCTCTCCGAGCTCTTCGGGAAGCTCGGCATGTCGTATGACGTCGTCAAGAGCGGGGAGTACAAGGACATCGGTTCGTGGAGCCGCGAGATGACGCCGGAGGAGCGGGAGCTTCTTCAGGCGACCGTGGACGACATCCACAGTCAGTTCGTGGAGGCCGTCGCGGCCGGACGAGGTCTCCCTGTCGAGGAGATCGCGAGGCTGGCTGATGGCAGGGTGTTCTCCGGGCGCCAGGCCCTCTCGAGCGGCCTGGTGGACAGTCTGGGGACGTTGAACGATGCGGTCATGGCCGCCGGGCGTATGGGCGGCATCGAGGGCGAGCCACGCCTCGCGGAGCGCGTCAAGCGTGAGCCGTTGACGCTCTTCGACCTGGTGACCGGCGGCCTCCGCGGGATCCTCCCGGACACGGGGATGACAGGTGGCGCGCTCTACCTCTACAGACCGTCCAAGTGACCTTCAGAAAAGCATTTGACAGCTTCGCACCCGCCTGCTACGATGTGTCTTGAGGTTGTCGGCTTCAAGCTGGACAGGGGTTCTCGAGTGCGCTCGGAGCACAGTCGACACGTTGTGCGCGTGTGCCGTCTGAGTACCCTGTCGATTGCACGGGCCGGGCAGCGCTCCGATTGACGAGGCGACATTCTGCAATCCGACAGCTCTCCAGGGGTGGCGAACCGTCCGGAGATGCGACGGTCTCCTGCATGCAGGCAGCGAGGCCCCGTACGGAGAGCGACCGATGACGCGAAGCACCGCAGCCGCCCGCCGTTGGCGTGAGGGGTCGCCCCGGCGTGCGAGCTGACGGGCTCCACGACGGAGGTTGTGGGCTATGACGAAAGCGGACCTTGTCGATCGCGTTGCCAGCAAGACCGGACTGACGAAACGGGATGTTGCCGTTGTCGTCGAGGCGCTCCTGGAGTCCATCAAGGAAGCCCTGGCGGACCATCGCCACATCGAGATCCGCGAGTTCGGGACCTTCAAGGTGAAGCAGCGCAAGGCCAGCATGAAGTACAACCCGAGGGACCGTTCGCAGAAGGTCGTCGTGCCCGCGAAGATGGTCCCGGTGTTCAAGCCGAGCAAGTTCCTGAAGGAGAAGGTGAACTGGTCCGAGGAGCGAACGAGTGAAGCTCCCGAAGGGGGCCTGAAGGCCCCGGAATCGGCCATCGGCGACAAGCCGATGGCGTAAAGGAGGAACATGCCGAGTCTCAAGAAGAAACGCCGCAAGAAGATGGCGAAGCACAAGCTCAAGAAGCGACGCAGGAAGGACCGTCACAAGAAGCGTGTGCGCTAGATCCACCAACGGTCGAGACCGTCTGGAGGTTCTATGACTGGCAAGAAGCATGGCAGCTGGGAGGGGCGGGAGCGCAGGCAATCCGCGCGGGTGAGCGCGCAGGTTGCGCTGCAGTTCGCCGGTCTTGATGAATCGATCCCCGGCGAGTCCCTGACGACCGAGAGCATCAACGTCGGCGCGGAAGGAGTCTACTGCCAGGTCGGTCACTTCATCGCACCGCTGACGAAGCTCCAGCTGACGATGGTCCTGCCCATCAAGGACAAGAAGGGCCAGGCGAAGAACGAGGTCGTGAAGACCGACGCGGTCGTGGTCCGCTGTCAGCCTGCCGGCACGGAGTCCGGCGGGTACCGTATCGCGTGCTTCTTCACCGGGCTCGAGCCGGATACGCGTGACACGCTGCAGGCCTACGTGAGACAGCACGTCGGATCGGACTAGGATCGGGGTCCTGTAGCGACACGTGCCACGCACTTTGAGAGAGAGGCCCGACGCTCACGCGCCGGGCCTCTCTTGTTCGCTGTGCGCAGCCGACGCGGTCGCTGGTCGCCGTCCGCGCCGGATCTCGTGAGGCTCAGAACCTGTAGGCCGCCTCGATGACCAGCGCCGTCTCGTCGACCGCCTCGTCGTAGTCATACTCGTCGGCGGATCGCTCGTAGGCCGCAGTGAGCCAGGCAACGTCGATGGCGAGAACGGTATCGATGAGGATGCCGGCCCCGACGGTCCAGTACGCTCTGTCGGCGTCGACCGAGAGCCCCCGATACGCGATCGGATGGCTCATGTAACCCGCGCGGACCCTGATGGGCATCTCGGGCACGGTCAGCTCAACGCCGGCCCTCAGGTCGTGCACGGCGTCGTAGGCGTCACGCCTCTCCGACTGATCTCCAAGATAGACACGCCCCTCGTACTCCATCTCGGACCAGTTCGTGTAGTGGTAGTCGCACCCCACCATCAGAAGATCGAAGGGGGTCCAGCTCGCGCCGGCTCCGAATGTGAAGGGGAGCGTCAGCTCGTCCTCGAAACTCGTGACCGTCGTCTCGTCGTCCTCGACGTCACCGGCGGTCGCCTGGCGCTCGCGCTCCGTGCCGGAGAACGTCAGGGTCGTCGGGAACTGCACCGTCAGACCCGCGGCGAGGTCCTCGCTGACATAGAACAGCCCGCCCATCTTCACGCTGAGCCCGGTCACGTCCGCCTCGCTGTCGACCTGCAGCGTGTACGTCTCGTAGTCCTCGGAAGCGTCGAACTCGTCGCGGGCGGTGTAGAGGAACGCGCGTTCGTAGCTGCCGCCGACGATGCTCAACGCGGCGCCGAGAGAGACGTTCTCCGATGCGTCGAAGGCCACGGCGACGGTGCCCGCGTACATGTCCCCGCTGCTCAGCAGGTCCTCGGTCTGTCTCCAGACCGCCGTCTGCGCCTCGCCGGCCGACGGCTCATACCAGGTCAGCGAATCGTCGTACGTCGCGAGGAAGTCATCGTCCAGTCCGTAGACCCGCTCCAGTCCGAGGCCCACCACGAGCGATCCGCGGAACGTCGGGAACGGGTAGGCGAACCGAAGCGCGGAGAGGCTCGTGCTCGTGATCTCCGTGTCATACTCGCCCCCGAGAGCGTCTCCCTGCATCCGCTGTCCCTCGAAGAGGAACCCGCCCGAGACCTCTATTCGCCGGAGCCGCGCGAGCGCGGCCGGGTTGGTGAGCATCGCCGACCCGTCGTCGGCCGTCGCGAGCGCCACGCCGCCCATGCCGCTGGCGAAGCGGAAGCCGCCCACCAGGATGGCAGGCAGTAGGGCGAAGTCTCCGAAGATGGAAAGCTGAAAAAGGTACTCCAGGTAGCAGTTGGCGCCGGCGATGCCGAGACAGATCAGGATCAGCGCCAGCGGTGAGAGTGCAGTAACGACGTTCACCACGGCGGCGGCGAATGTCTGTACTTGTTCATCGAAATTACTTACTTTTGTCATGTTACATTAAAGTTTTAGTGTGATACAATACCGGCAGGGTAGGAGGTCCAACTACTTACCCTTGCCGGTTTTTTCGTCTTCGGGCTTATCCTTGCCAAATACCAGGTCGTGGAGGTATTGCTTCAAGGTCTTACCCTTTTTGGCCGCGTCGACTTTGGCTTTGTGGTGCGTTTCCCGGTCAATGCGAATGTTTCTATCATCTGCCATTGTTTCCATAGTACTAATTTTCTGCTAATATATGCAATGCGTTCTAAAATCGCAAATAGTGCAGCTAACTTTTTCGGGAAAGATTGCAAAAGGGTAGGGGAGACGGGGCGGAGACCTACTCCCGCGCCAGGTACCACTCGAACAAACGTTGGCCAAAATGGCCAACGTTTTACCGCCGAGTCCGAGACCTACTCCAGCTCCAGGTAGCACTCGAACAGAACCATGTTCGTAATACGAACATGGA